>DRNB01000161.1 GCA_011375045.1 Aquifex aeolicus | reverse complement strand
CTTGCTTTTCTGACAGGATCGTCTATAATCTTTCCTTTGCTGTCCGATCTTTTCAGGAAGAGGTGTTATGGGTGTCGAAGACTTAGAGAAGTTCCTTCCCATCGCCATCATAAACAGAAACTACGTCGTTACATCCCTCAACGATACAGGAAAGATGATGCTCGGCGATGTGGTGGGCAAGAAGTGCTACAAGGTGCTCTACAACCTCGAGAAACCCTGCACCGAATACAATATCAACTGCCCCATAGCGGAGGGAAAGGAGGATGTAGACACGGTTACCCTCGATTTCGAGGTTTACCTGAGAACTTACGGGAAGCTTCCCGTGGGGGGGATGTACTGGGAGTCGATGATAAATATAACCAACCTCTCGGTTATAAGATCCGGAGTGTTCGATCCCCTTACGGGGCTTTACAGCAGGAGCTTTCTCACAGGTCTTCTCGAAAAGTTCTTCTATCTGTGGAAGCGCTACGGGGAGGTTTTCTCGGTTCTGTTCATAGATATAGACGATCTGAAGCGTATAAACGACGAGTACGGGCACCTGTCCGGAGACGAAGCCCTCAAGAAAATAGGACAGTGCATAAAGCTCTACCTGCGCAAGGCTGACCTCGGTGTAAGGTACGGAGGAGACGAGTTCCTGGTTCTGCTACCCAAAACGCGCCGGGAGGAGGCGGTTCACGTCGCCAAGAGGATCCACGAGTGTGTGGGAAGCGTTCCCTTTGTGGTTAAGCTCTCCGCAACCATAGGACTCACCGAGGTGAGTGAGGAGGATCGGGAGGTGGACGACGTCCTCAGAAGGGTCGACAAAGCTCTCTACAGCGCCAAGAACAAAAAGAAGGGATCCATAGGAGTTGCCAGGGGTGAGGAGGAGTTTTACACAGTAAAGTAGGGGAACCGGAGCGCGTAAGACCCTGATCTGAAGCGGATGTGATCCTTTAAGAAACCGAGGCAAAGCGCCTGTGGAGGACTCTTATGAGCTCGACGTTTGTGGTGTGTCCTCCCCTGTAGGAGAAAAACCTGCCCAGAACAGGAACACCGAGGAGAAACAGATCGCCTATGAGATCCAGGATCTTGTGCCTGACGGGTTCGTCCTCGTATCTGAAGCCCCCCCTGTTGTAGGCTTTTCTGCTTCCTATGACGAGGGTGTTTTCGAGACTCCCCCCTCTGCCAAGACCCCTTTTCCTTATCAGCTCTATCTCATGATCGAAGCAGAAGGTTCGGGCGAGGATGATATCCTTTACGTTCCCCCTGAAGGTGAAGCTCCTTCTGCCGAAGGGCTCCCTGAACACCCCCTCGTAGGTTACTTCGAGGCTCTGAGCCGGTTCAGCCCTTACAAAGGACTCCCCCCTTCTCACGGTGATCTCCTCCTCCACGCAGAAGGGTTCGACCTTCTCGGACTGGACTATCACCCTGTCCTTCAGTCCTCTGTAAAAGGGGTAACCGCTCCCGTCCATTATGGGTATCTCACAGCCCCCTACCACCTCCACCGTGAGGTTGGTTATACCGAGGAGATGGAAGGTGGCGAGGAGGTGCTCCACGGTTTTTACGACGGTTCCGTTCAGCCCCAGATCCGTGGAGTGGAAGGTGTTGACCACCGAATCCGGGCTCAGGGGTATCCTGTATCCGTTCCGGTAAAAGGTTATTCCGCTGTTCTCCTCCTCAGGATGAAGGATCAGCTTAGCTTTCTCACCCGTATGGATGCCGACGCCCTCGAACTCAACCTTTTCCCTCAAGCTTTTCT
>DRNB01000160.1 GCA_011375045.1 Aquifex aeolicus | reverse complement strand
GGCTGTGATCTTCCCAGCCAAAAGTGATCCCCCTGCGGATCTTGGAAAGATCCCCTTCAGCATGACGATAGACTGGTTTTATCTGATGGGCTTCCCCTTCTTCAAGATTTTCTCCCTGCCCGTGAACTGGGCGCTGTTTATAGGTTTCTTCGGACTTCTTACAGTTTTTCCCTGGCTCATAAAGGGGAGGAGGAATCCGCCGGCTCGGGTTATAGAGGAGAAGTGCGAGGGGTGCAAGCAGTGCTTTATAGACTGTCCCTACGAAGCCATCTATATGAAGCGGACCTCCCAGAAGGAGGAGAAGGCGGCAGTAATAGAGAGCAAGTGTGCGGGTTGCGGTATCTGCGTTGCATCCTGCAACTACTACGCGAACGAAATAGACACGGTACCCTACCGGAAGATCCTCGATGAGATCGCCCGGGAAAAGCCAGAGATCCTCCTGTTCAGATGTCCCTTCAGTGCGGAGGTCAGTTCAGGGGAAGGTCTGAAGGTTGTTACGGTCCCCTGTGCGGGGGCGGTCAATACCCTCTGGATGAAGGACTTTCTCCAGCACGTCAGGGGGGTTATGCTTATCTCCTGCGATGGACCGGACTGCTACTTCAGGGAAGGGGTCCAGTGGACGGAGGAAAGGTACAGGAGGGAGAGGAGACCGAAGCTCCTCAAGTCCATCGAAGGGGAGAGGATCCGCATAGTGGAAGCTCCCAATACTGTGAACATCGACGGGGAGATTTCCTCCTTCAGGGATTTCCTCAGAACCTCGGAAAGCGTGGGAGGAGAGGTCAGGATAATCTCCCAGAACAGAGTGAACCACGTCCTTGCGTCCTTTATACTGCTGCTTCCCTTCCTGAGCTTCTATCCGCTTACAAACCACAGGATGGAGTTTTACCCCACTGATAAATCGATAGCTGTTCTCACCTTCAAGTACAGATCCTCACCCGTGAGGAAAGCCGAGAAGGTTTACAGCAAGCTCGAGCACATGCAGGCGATCCAGAACATAGCGGTGGAGAGATCCCCCATAGAGGTAACCTTCCTTGTGGACGGAAAGCCCGTGCTGAAGAAGAAGTACAACCCCCGGGGTCTACGAAGGGACTCATCGATATACGTCTACGAGGAGTTTTTCCTCGAGCCGGGACGCCACAGATTCGAACTCAGGGTTGTGGAAACCGCCCATCCGGAGATCGTCAGGACCTTTACCCTTGAGAAGGAGACAAAGCCCTCCACCAGCCTCGCCATAACCTATTCGGAGGGTAAAGGGTTCTTCACCCTCGAGAGCATGCGGTAGATATGACCTAAATTCTTACACATGCAAAGGAGATCGTTTAAATTAATGTTTACTCACGAAAATTCAGGAGGTAGTAACGATGCAGATAGGTCAGTATCTTACAGAAGAGCACAGGAAGTGCGATCAGATTTACGCTCAGGCTGAGGAGGCTGTCTCCAAGGGAGACTGGGAAAGCGCCCGCAAGCTCTTTGAGGAGTTTAAGGAAAAGACCCTGCTTCACTTCAGAAAGGAGGAGGAGGTGCTCTTTCCAGAATTCGAGGAGAAGACAGGCATAGTTATGGGACCTACCCAGGTGATGAGGCACGAACACGCTCAGGCGAGGGATCTTCTCGAGAGACTCGAGAAGGCAATAGAGAGCAGGGACAGGGAGGCATTCCTCTCCGCCGGAGAGTCCCTCATGATCCTGATACAACAGCACAACATGAAGGAGGAGCAGATCCTCTACCCCATGTCCGATCAGCACCTCTCCTCTGAGGAGATGGTCGAAAAGCTCTCCGCCCTCGGAGAGGTATGATCCCGCGGGGTCTGTCCCTGCTTCAGGCTCCACCCTTCAGCGTAGTAGCCCGCTTTTACGTAAGCTCTGCTCTGTTCGGTCTCTTAGGGGTTATACTGGGGTTCCTCACGCTCCGGGGTGAACCCTTCAACCTGCCGGTCCTCGTCCACGTCTTCACCCTCGGTTTCATGGCTTCCGTAATGATCGGGTCCCTGTTTCAGATGCTTCCTGTGGTGGTCGGAGCTGTGATAGAGGATCCCCTCCCGAAGGCTCAGATCACCCACATCGCCCTGACGGTGGGGGTTCCCCTTCTGCTGGTGGGTTTTCTGTCCGGTCAGTCTCCAGCCCTGATCGGGGGGATGCTCCTCGTAGCCGGAGGGATCTACTTTGTCCTCTGGGTGATGCTCCGGAGGCTCCTTCCTCAGGAGAGCCACACGCCCACGGCGAGGGGGATGAAGTTCGCCGTTGTCCTCTTTGGAGCGGGGATCCTCTTTGGGGTGCTCATGATACTCGTCCTCGCAGGCGTCCTGAACCTTGACTACGCCCTCCTGCTCCGGGTGCACCTGCACCTGCTCCTCTTCGGGTGGATAGCTCTCCTCATAGCATCGGTTGCCTTTCAGGTCATAGAGATGTTCTTTGTAACCCCTCCTTACCCGAAGCGGTATGCGGAAGGGTTCCCTCTTCTCTTGACCCTCCTCACAGGACTCGTTCTGATAGCCGACAGCTACCTTACAAGGATCCTGCTATCCCTCTTTCTCCTGTCCTTCGCCCTCCTGACTGTGGACCGTCTCAGGAGGCGGAGGCGAAAGATCCCCGATCCCCTCATAAACCTCTGGTATATGGGTATGGGGTTGCTCACAGCCGCCATGCTTCTGTATCCCTTTACCGGACTGAGATACGAGCTTTTTCTGCTTTTCCTCTTTCTGTTTGGATCCTTCGCCCACAGCGTTATAATGGCTATGCTCTACAGGATAATCCCCTTCCTCGTGTGGTTCCACCTCTCCAACGAGGGCGTTACCCCCGCTCCCACGATGCACGAGGTAATAAAGCCCCGGTGGATCTGGCTAAGCTACAGGCTTCATGCTGTATCTGTTACCTCCTTTCTGATCTCCTTTTTTCTGGAAAACTCCTTCCTGTGGAGCGCTACCCTTGCTTTCTACGGACTCTCCTTTGGTCTTCTTTTTGTAAACGTTCTGAAGGGGATCCTCACCTACTTCAGGAGATCATATCCGCCATGTGCCTCTCTTCAACGGTGATTAGATCGGCGATTGTGGTTTCCTTGAGAAATTCGATCACCTTCCTCTTGAGGTTCTCCCACTTGTGGTGGACCACGCAGGGGTTCGATTCATAGACCTCACACTTTTCGGGCATGAGCACGCAGGAGTTGAACTTGCCTTCCTCCCCCATTATGACAACGACGTCCCACATAGAGAGCGTTTTGGGATCCACCTTCAGGGTGAATCCGCCCCGGGGTCCCTTTACGGAGTGAAGGATGTTCCTGCGGGCAAGTTCGTGGAGTATTTTGGAGAGAAACGGCTTCGGTATCCTCTGGGCTTTGGCAATCTCATCCGCCTTGACCAGCTTACCCTGATGGTAGGCTAAGTAAGATAGAGCCATCAGGGCATACCGCACCGTATCGGAATAAATCATCATGATATATCATTATAATGGTTTATAATTTGGAGGCAATGAAAAAGATAGCGGTAGCAATAGACAACAGCTCCATATCCCCTGCCGTTGCGCGGGCGGCTCTCGATGTGGCAAAGGTGTTCGGCTCAGAAGTTATAGGGGTGCACGGCTACAACGTTAGACTCCACGAGAGAGCCTTCAGGATAATGGAACCCATCCTCCCCCAGAAGTATCAGGAGGAGTTTCTTGCAAAGCAGAGGGAGTTCCACGACGAGCTTATGCGCTCCGCCATGGAGAAGATCTCCCTCTCCTATCTGGAACCTTACAGGGAGATGTTCGAAAAAGCCGGCATACCCTACAGGTGCGCTGTGAGGGAGGGTAAAAACTACTCCGCGGTGCTCGGCGTGGCTACGGAAGAGTCCGCGGACCTGATCGTTGTTGGAGCCTACGGGTTCAACAGGGTGCGGGAGGGGTATCTGGGAAGCACGTGCCTCAGGGTTATGAGAGCTTTCCCCGGCAGGATCCTCGTGGTCAGGGACAGGATCAGGTTCGAGAAGATCGTGGTGGCTCTGGACGGGAGTGAGCAGTCCCTCGGCGTGCTCAGGACGGCGCTCAGGTTTGCGGAGAGCTTCGACGCCGAGCTTCACCTTCTCTACGTTTTCGATACAAACCTCCACAGGTTTATCTTCGACAAGCTCAAGCGCTTCATGTTCCACGTTAAAGGTTTCTCCTTCAAATCCAAGGAGCAGGAGAGGCTTCACGATGAGTTCATAGATAAGGGACTCAGGAGGGTGGGTGAGCTGATCATCGAGAAGGGGATGAAGGTTGTTCAGGAATCCGGGTTCGGGGGAAGGGTGGTTCCCGCGGTTATCGAGGGTTACCTCTACGACGGCGTCTGCCACTACATGTCCCAAACGGGAGCGGACCTTGTTTTTCTGGGGAGAACGGGCAGGCACTACGAGGAGGGTATGGACATAGGTTCCGTGGCTGAAAACGTAGCCAGATACGCTCCGGGAAGCGTTTTCCTCGGCGAGTCCGGAGGAACATCCGGATGGCGGATTTAGAACTCAAGCCCTACCTGATCTCCTTCAGCGTAACGGCCCGGTGCGACCTCTCCTGTCCCCACTGCTTCATGGACGCGGGTAGCTCTCAGGAAGAGCTGGGCTTCGAGGAGATAGAGAGAATCCTCACGGAGGTAGCCCGGTTCAGTCCGTACAGTATGCTCATCCTGACGGGAGGAGAACCTCTCCTGAGAAAGGACATATACAGTCTGGTGGAGCTGGCTTCCCGGCTGGGCTTTGTTACTGTTCTGGGAACAAGCGGAAGGTTCCTCAGCAAGGATGCAGCGGAGCGCCTGTCGGAGAGAGGGTTAAAGGGAGTCAGCGTCAGCGTCGACTCTGTAAGCCCCGGTTACCACGACAGCTTCCGGGGATCGCCGGGTTCGTGGGAGCGTGCTCTGGAAGCTCTGAGGATCTCCAGGGAGCTGGGGATAGACACCCAGATGAACGTTACCCTCACGGACCAGAACGCGGATCAGGTGGAGGAGCTGGTGGAGCTCGGGGTGGAGCTAAGGGTGAGGGCTGTCAACTTCTTCTTTATAGTCTGCACGGGCAGGGCTGCGAGAAGCTTTATATCGGTGGAAACTTACGGGGAACTGCTCAGGAAGATCGCCGAGCTGTCCCTCAGAGAGAAGCGTCTTATCGTCAGGGCACGGTGTGCCCCCCACGCTTTCAGATTCTTTCCACAGGAGGGGATACCTGTGGGAGGAGGCACCCGAGGCTGTCCGGCGGGGAGGTTCTACGTCCGGATCGATCATCAGGGAGTCCTTTACCCCTGCCCCTACCTGCCCGTTTCCGCAGGTTCCCTGCGGGAATCAACCTTCGAAACCCTCTGGAGGAACTCTCCCCTTCTCCTCAAGCTGAGGGGTGAGGATTACGAGGGCAGGTGCGGTATATGCAGATACAGACTGATCTGTGGGGGCTGCAGGGCGCGGGCTCTTACCGAAACGGGAAACCTCATGGGGTCCGATCCCCTGTGCGACTACGAGCCCGTAGCTTCCGAGGATCCCCTCCCTCCGCCGGAACCTGAGAAAGACGGAGCGGAGCTGAGGTGGACGCCTGAGGCTCTGGAGCGGATCGAGAGGATCCCCTTTTTCCTGAAAAGGATCATAGTTTCCCTTATAGAGAAGAGGGCGAGGGAGGAGGGACAGGATACGGTAACCCCGGAGTTTCTGGAGCGGGTAAGGAGGGCGTTCCATGACGGAGATTCCTAAGCACTGCTTGGAGTGGCTGGTCGAATCCCGGCGGAGGTATCTTAAGAAGCTCATGAGGGGTGAACCCCTCACCTACTTCTCGGCGCATCTGCCCGTCGTTGCCACCTGGTCCGGGGACGGGGAGTTTCCGGTTAACATGACCGCAAAGGGAATAGGTCTCCTTCCCCGATCCGATCTGCTGACGCAGTTCATAGAGCTGTTCGAGGAAACCCTCGACAGGGTGAGGGATATGCGCTGGTCAGAATCCTGGAGCATAAGGGTCGATACCCTCTTCAGGCTCTACAGCGATGTGGCGAACTTCGATCCCCGACTTCTGGGAGGGCTGGAGATCTTCGAGGGGCGGACCCTCGAAAACCTCAGAAGGATACCGAGAGCGAGCCTCCTTTACGCGGGTATAAAAGAGGAGGAGGAAAAGGTGGGCTACATAAGCTTTCAGATAAACGCTGAGGTGGAGATAGTGGGAAAGGAGAACAGCTACTACAGGTTCCTCCTGTTGGGGAGGAAGCTCTTTGAGTTCGACAAATTTCACCTCTATCAGCCCGACTATCCTTACGGATATATATTTAGAGTTAAGGAGGTAAGGGACAAATCGCCCTGGTCGAGGGCAGGTTCGCGAAGCTGATAGTCGGACTGCTGCTGACGCTGACGGTGGTGCAGGCTTACCCCCTCGTCAGGGGGGTAACCTCCGCGATCGCCCTCGTTTTTTCCGTCGATGTTCGTAGGGGAACGCTCGTTCAGGGGACAGGCTTCAGCGTGGAACCGGACGGATATCTGATAACGAGCCTCCACGTGGTTCTTCCCAGCTACATGAACCCTCAGAACCCCCTTCTTGTGCTCTTCAACGACGCTGCCTACTTCAGCAGGATCGTGTGTGCGGACGACATGATGGACATAGCTGTGCTCAGGATCGATGCCCGCAACCTTCCCCATCTGAAGCTCACCGGTCTGAGTACCGTCCACGAGGGAGATGAGGTGTTCGCCCTGAGCTATCCCGGAAGGGGTAAGCTCATGTTTTCGGAGGGAAGGATCGAGAAGATATATCCGGGAGGTGAGGTCAAGTTCATAGTAACCAGCGCTCCGCTTTCCTACGGAAGCAGCGGGGGACCGCTTCTCAACAGCAGGGGGGAGGTTGTTGGGGTGGCTTCCTTCATACTCATAAGGGATCGGGTGAGGAGCATGGGGGTTTCTGCAGACAACGTGAAGGAGCTCCTGAGCAGATGCGGAATCAAGTAGTGTTAAAGTCCTCTTGATTTTTAACTCAGAAAATAATAAATTTGTTTCTATAAATACACGGAGGAGGTGTTCTTATGAGGGCGGAGACCGAACAAAAAAAGGTCGGACTGTTGGTCAGCATCTTCATCGCCCTCCTCGGATTCGCAGGTATCCTGAGAGCTGAGGAGTGGAAGCCTGATCCCAAGCTGGTCGAGCTCGGAAAGAAGGTCTACAACAGCCGGTGCGTCATCTGCCACGGTGAGAAGGGGGATGGAAAGGGTCTCGTGGGGGTGATCCACAGGGTCGAAAAGAGCGGACTGGTGTGGACTATCTATCCGAGGGACTTTACCTCCGGTGTATTCAAGTTCAGAACAACTCCAACCGGATGTCTACCCACAGACGAGGATCTGGTAAGGGTGGTCAGACAGGGTATTCCCAGAGCCGGCATGCCCGGGCACGCTGATCTAAGCGAGGAAGAAATCAGAGCCGTTGTGGAGTATATCAAGACGTTCTCCGAAAGGTGGCAGGAGGAGGAACCCTGTGAATCCATAAAGGTCTCCATGCCCAAGTGGGTGGGGTGTCCCGACTCCGTCGCCAAGGGTAAGGAGCTCTACAAGAAGATGAAGTGCTGGGAGTGCCACGGAATGGAGGGCAAGGGAGACGGTCCCAAGGCGGACGAGCTCAAGGATGACTGGGGGGACAAGATAGTTCCCTTCGACTTCACCACCGGTGCACTGAAGATGGGTTTCCAGCCTGACAGGCTCTACCTTGCCTTCACCACAGGTCTGGACGGTTCGGGGATGCCCTCCTACGAGGATTCCCTAACCGACGAGGAGAGGTGGCATCTGGTTTCCTATACCCTGGCGCTGATGAACCGCCTTAAGGAAATAAAGAAGTACGGCGGTGGAGTCTGCAAATAAAAAGGGAGGTGTTTAACCATGAATAGAAGGGACTTCTTCAAATTTGTAGGAATTGGAGGTGCTATTGCGGGTGTCGGTGCTCTCATGCCCTCCCAGACGGTTGCCGGCAGAAAGGGGGATCTCAGATACGAGGTCAAGCCCGGCGAACTCGATGACTACTACGGTTTCTGGAGCGGCGGCCACTCCGGAGAGGTGAGGGTCTTGGGTGTCCCGTCCATGAGGATCCTCAAGAGGATCCCTGTCTTTAACATGGACGTGGCGACAGGCTGGGGCATCACCAACGAGAGCAAGAAGCTTCTCAGGGGCAAATTTGTGGGAGATACCCACCACGTTCACGGCTCTTACAGGAACGGAACCTACGACGGGAAGTATCTGTTCGTCAACGATAAAGCCAACAACAGGGTGGCGAGGATAAGGCTCGATTACATGGAGACGGACGCCATTCTGGACATCCCCAACATACAGGGCGCTCACGGACTCTTTCCCCAGAGGTATCCAAAAACCGAGTGGCTCGTGCTGAACGCAGAGTTCCAGATACCCGTTCCCAACGATCCCAAGAAGCCGAAGGAGAAGTACTACGGAGTCCACACCATTATAGACGCGGAGAGGATGGAGATCGTGTGTCAGATCATCCTCGAGGAGAACCTCGACCTCGCCGCCACGGATTACAAGGGCAAGTACTCTATGGCTAACTCCTACAACCCCGAGCAGGGAGTAACCATCTCCGAGATGCTCGCCTGGGATCACGACTACCTGATAATCTTCAACTGGGAGAAGATCAGGGAAGCCCTCAGAAAGGGCGCCTACACCATGGTTAACGGTGTGAAGGTCATAGACGGCACCCGGAAGACCGGATACCCGGGGCTCGTGCTCAGGATACCGGTTCCCAAGAACCCCCACGGAGTTAACATCACACCCGACGGAAGGTACGCCATAAGCTCCGGTAAGGTCGATCCTACCTGCACCGTCGTCGATCTCGAGCTGGTGGACAAAGCCTTCGAAGGAAAGATCAAGCCCGAGGAGTGCATAGTCGCTCAGCCCTACGTGGGTCTGGGACCGCTTCACACCACCTTCGACGACAGGGGCAACGCCTACACCTCCTGCTTCATAGACAGCACCGTAGTCAAGTGGAACGTAAAGAAAGCCATCGACTCCCCCAAGCGTTCGAAGGACGCTATCGTGGACATCATAGACATCCACTACCAGATCGGCCACATAATGGCTTCCATGGCTGAAACCAAAGAGGCTGACGGTAAGTGGCTCATAGCCCTCAACAAGGTTTCCAAGGACAGATTCCTCAACGTCGGACCCCTCAAGGTCGAAAACGACCAGCTCATCGACATCAGCGGTAAGAAGATGAAGCTGGTCAAGGACGAGCCTGCCTGGCTCGAACCCCACGACTGTATAGTGGTGAGAAGGGATATCGTGGAGAAGAACGTAAAGCACCGCCACGACATGTTCGAGCACCCGCAGGCGGTTACGGAGAGCGGGATAGTCAGAAAGGGCAGGCACGTGATCGTAAAGATGACCGCCAACGCACCGGTTTACGGACTTCAGGATATAAGGGTAAAGAAGGGCGACAAGGTAACCTTCATAGTCACCAACAACGACGAAATTCAGGATCTGGCTCACGGCTTCTGTATCTCCAACTACAACATAAACTTCGTTGTGGCACCCTTCCAGACCAAGTCGGTAACCTTCACCGCTGACAAGCCGGGTGTTTTCTGGATCTACTGCACAAACTTCTGCCACGCCCTGCACTTAGAGATGAGATCCCGCTTTATCGTGGAGGCATAACCGAATGCCTCTCTCCCTTTCCCTTTTTATTCTTTTAATTTCGCTCCTGCTTTACTCTGCCCCTTCGTCGGGGCAGTGGAGCTTCTTCGAGCACAGATACGAATACAAGCTCAGCGACGTTATAGAGGCGGACAGGTTTGTCAAAAAGGGTAAGTACTGGGAAGCTTACAGAAACGGTAAACTGGTCGGCTACGTTCTCATATCCAAGGACTGGACACCGGAGATGATAGGTTACTCGGGCAAGCACATGGAGACGCTCATAGGGATGGATCCGGAGGGCAACATAACGGGGGTGAAGCTCATCTACCACTCCGAGCCCATAGTCATGATAGGACTGAGCGAGAAGCAGTATCACGAGTTCCTCAAGCAGTATAAAGGGAAAAACATAAAGAAGGAACTCAAGGTGGGCAGGGAGATATCGATGGACGCCATAACCGGAGCCACCGTTACCGCCGTCGTTCAGAACTCCATAATAGTGAACAGCGCGAGGCTCCTGGCGGAGCAGCTGGGTATTCTGAAGGTGGCGGTCGCCAAGGGAAGGAAGATAAAGAAGACCTATGAGAAGCTGAGCTGGAAGGAGCTCCTGAAGACAGGAGCGGTTAAACATATAAAGGTTACGGAGAAAGATCTCGGTCTGGGGGGTGAGGAGGTTTACCTCGAGCTCTACTTCGCGGTCATAGATCCCCCTTCCGTGGGAAGGAACCTGCTCAGGGACTCCCTCTACAGAGACGCCATGGAACGCAAAGCGAGGTTCGTCCTGCTCATATTCTCCCCACGGGGAAAGATCTCCTTCAAGGGTAAGGGCTTTGCGAGGGGTGGACTCTTCGAGGGCTTCAACCTCGAGCAGGGGGGGATTACCCACATCTTCAGGGAAACCGACTACAGGATCCTGAGCAGGAAGGATCTGAAGGTTAAGGAGATCACCTCCTTCAAAGAGGGGGGTCTCTTCTTCGTAACCAATCCGAACATAGATCCCACAAGGGAGTTTATCTTCAACCTCATAGTTCCCTACCGTGTGGGGGGCGAAAAGAAGATAAAGACCTTCTCCGTTCCCTACCGCATACCCCGGAGGTTCCTTGAATGACGGACCTCTGGAAGCAGATATGGGCTATGAAAGCTCCCCACATAGCGGTTTACTCCCTTTTTCTCCTCCTTATCCTCGGAGTCCTCTTCTTCAAGGACAGGATAGCTAAGCGCCGGAAGCTCGCCGACGCCCTCAGGTACCCCATACTGCTCGTCTCTTTCCTCTACGTGGGTCTTTACCTCAAATCCCAGCCCACGGTGATGAACGTGGTCATCTTCTTCAACAACCTCAAGGAGGGGAGCTTTCCCCTCTTCAACCTCTACATGCTCGACCCTTTCATATTCCTCAGCTTCATATTCATAGCCCTGACGATGATCCTGTGGGGAAGGGGTGGTTTCTGCGGATGGCTGTGTCCCTACGGTGCCATGCTCGAACTGCTGAACAAGGCTTACAGGAAGCTACCCTTTTCCCGGGAGCTGAACGTTCCCTACAGGCTTCACTGGAAGCTGGTCTACCTCAAGTACGCTGTTTTTTTTGTCATCCTGGGAGCCTCGTTTCTGAGCTTTGCCCTGGCGGAGTATATGAGCGAGGTGGAGCCTTTCAAAACCTTTGTTTTAAAGCTAAAGAGGGACTGGTACTTCGTTGCCTACTTCCTTTTTCTGACCGTCGGGTCGGTGGTGGTTTACAGAGCCTTCTGCAGATACCTGTGCCCCCTCGGCGGTGCTATCGCCCTTCCCTCGCTGATCTTCCCCCGGTGGATCCCCCTCAGAAAGATTCCCAGATACGAGCTGTGTAGAAAGTGTGTTATCTGCGCTGCCTCCTGCGGTCCGCAGGCTATAAAACGGGACGG
>DRNB01000159.1 GCA_011375045.1 Aquifex aeolicus | reverse complement strand
AGCTGGGTAAGGCGGGCAGAGCCCGCTGGCTGGGCTGGAGACCCCACACGAGGGGAACGGCTATGAATCCGGTGGATCACCCGCACGGAGGAGGCGAGGGCAAAACGAGGGGCAAGCACCCCGAATCCCCCTGGGGGTGGAAGACGAAGGGTTACAAGACGAGAAGAGGCAGGAAGTACTCGGACCGCTTCATCATCTTACGTAGAGACGGGAGGCCGCTCTGATGGGTTACAAGGGTTCCTGGAGTAAGAGAAACAGGCTCATAGAGGATCTGGACACCTTCTACAGGCTCTACAAGAGGGTTCACAGACTTCACAAGAAGGTAAGGGAAGCTCAGAAGCGGGGGGATCCGGAGCTTGTGGAACGCAGGATAAAGAAGTTTGAGGAAACCTACAACCAGTTTCGCGAGCTTGTCAAGGGCAAGGCGTGGGTGCACCCCAAGCTCTGGAGGAAGATAAGGGAGATGAACGAGACCGGGGACAGGAAGGTGGTCAGGACCTACTCGAGGGCGACCACCATAATTCCCGAGTTCGTGGGACACACCATAGCCGTTCACAACGGCAAGACCTTTGTGCCGGTCTACATAACCCAGGACATGGTAGGACACAAGCTCGGAGAGTTCGCACCCACCCGCACCTTCAGAGGACACCCCGAGAAGAGCGCCAAGGTGGTCAGGAAGAAGTGAGGTGTAAAGGATGGGACAGCTGAAGATAAAGAACAGGAAGGAAAGGGAAGGCTACAGGGAAGGTGAAGCCATAGCCATCCTTCGCTACGCGAGGATCTCCCCCCTGAAGGCTCGTCTCGTCCTCAGGGAAATACAGGGCAAGGACGTGGGGGATGCCCTCTACCTGCTGAAGGTTACCCCCAAAAAGGCAGCCCGGATAGTGGAGAATCTTCTGAAGAGCGCCGTGGCGAACGCCGAGGAGAAGGGCCTGGATCTGGACAGGCTTTACATAAAGAAGGCGGTTGCCGACAGGGGACCCATGTTCAGAAAGTGGCTTCCCAGAGCCCACGGGAGGGCTACCATGATAAGAAAGAGGCTCTCCCATCTTACCATCGTGCTTGCTCAGAAGGAGGAGGATTGATCTATGGGACAGAAGACGCACCCGATAGGTTTCAGACTCGGCTTCACAAAGAGCTGGGACTCCAGGTGGTTCGCTCCAAAGAGGGAATACGCTTCCACGCTCCACGAGGATCTGAAGATAAAAAGGTACATAAAGAGCAGATACAAGGTGGCGGGTATCTCCCGGGTAGAGATAGACAGGATAGTGGACAAGCTGAAGATAAGGATCCACGCCTCCAGACCCGCCATAATCATAGGCAGAAAAGGGCAGGAGGTGGAGCTTCTCAAGAAAACCATAGAGAGGATGGTGTCCGGCAAGGAGGTAACCATAAACGTAACGGAGGTTACAAACCCCGAAAGGGACGCCCAGCTGATAGCTGAGGACATAGCCCTGCAGATAGAGCGGAGGGTTTCCCACCGAAGGGCGATGAAAAGAGCGATAGACAACGCTCTGAAGGCTGGAGCGAAGGGAGTCAAGGTTCAGGTGAAGGGCAGGATAGGGGGTGCGGAGCTTGCCCGCCGGGAGTGGTTCCTGGTAGGGAGGATGCCCCTTCAGACCCTCAGGGCGGACATAGACTACGGTTTTGCAACCGCTTACACAAAATACGGGATCCTGAGCGTCAAGGTATGGATATACCATCGTGATATACTGCCCAAGAAGAAAACGCAGGAGAAAAAGGAAGCTACCGAAGGGACAGGGGAGGCTACGGGGGAAGTTCAGCAGGAGGTATAAGTTATGTTTCTCCAGCCAAAGAAGACCAAGTTCAGAAAGCAGCAGAGGGGTAGCCTGAAGGGTAAATCCTTCAGGGGTAACAGGGTAGCTTTCGGAGAATACGGCATACAGGCTCTCGACAGGGCGTGGATAACCCAGAGGCAGATAGAAGCTGTGAGGGTTGCCCTCGTCAGAGCCCTCAGGAAGGGTGCCAAGGTGTGGATAAGGATATTTCCGGACAAGCCCTACACCAAGAAGCCCAACGAGGTCAGGATGGGAGGTGGAAAGGGTGATCCGGAAGGTTTCGTGGCTGTTGTCAAGCCCGGCAGAATAATGTTCGAGTTCTCCGGAGTTCCGGAGGAGGTCGCTCAGGAAGCTTTTAGATTAGCCTCAGCCAAGCTACCCATAAAAACGAGGCTTGTGAAGGCTGGAGGATTTACCCTATGAAGGCGGCTGAGCTGAGGAAGATGACCTTGGAGGAGCTCAGAAAGAAGCTGGATGAGATGAAGATGGAGCTGCTAAAACTCAGGTTCAAGCAGAGGATCTCGGGACTCGACAACCCGATGGCTATCCGGAAGCTCAGGAAGGATATAGCCCGGGTCCTTACGGTGATCAGAGAAAAGGAAGCGGGGGTAAAGCATGACGGACCGTAAGAAGTGGAACGAGAGGAGAAAGCACCTCGTCGGCGTTGTGGTTTCCGACAAGATGGACAAAACCGTCGTGGTCAGGGTGGACAGAAAAGTGCCCCACCCTCTCTACGGCAAGCACATAGTAAGGAGCAAGAAGTACCACGCCCACGACGAGGGGAACAGGTGCAGGATCGGGGATCTGGTGGAGATAAGGGAGACGAGACCCCTTTCCAAAACCAAGAGGTGGGTTGTGGTCAGGATAATTCAGAGATCGAGACAGGTCGGGGAAAGCACCTCCACGGAAGCGTAAGCTTTCCTTTTAGCACCGACAGCTTATTTTAAACTCTATGCTCAGATACATTCTGTGCCTGGGTGTCGTTTTCCTCCTGATAGACCACATCTATACCCACTGGGGTCCCGAAATAGTCAACCGGGTAGCGAGCGGATTTCTGGGAAGGGAGGTTACGGTCGTGGAGGAACCTCCCCACAGGGAGAGTGTTATAGATAAGATGCTGAAGGAAGTTCGGGAGAGGGTAAACAGATTGAGGAGGTGATGTTCCATGGAGGAGTTCAGATTCAACACCATAGAGGAGGCTGTCGAGGACATAAGGCGCGGGAAGATGGTCATCGTTGTGGACGATCCCGACAGGGAGAACGAAGGGGATCTGGTGATGGCTGCGGAAAAGGTTACCCCCGAACACATCAACTTCATGGCTAAGCACGGAAGGGGGCTCATATGCCTCTCCCTCACCCCCGAAAGGTGCGAGGAGCTGGACCTTTACCCCATGGCTCACAGGAACACCGATCCCCGGGGAACCTACTTCTGCGTTTCCATAGACGCCCACCCGAAGCACGGCACCAGCACAGGTATATCCGCCCACGACAGGGCGCTGACGATCCGCCTCGCTACAAGTCCCTCGGCTGGTCCTTCGGATTTCATAAGGCCGGGGCACGTTTTCCCCCTCAAAGCCCGCTCCGGAGGTGTGCTCGAGAGGGCCGGGCACACGGAGGCTTCCGTGGACCTTGCGAGGCTTGCAGGTCTATACCCCGCAGGGGTCCTGTGCGAGATAATGAAGGAAGACGGAACCATGGCTCGCCTCCCCGACCTGATGGAGTTTGCCCGCGTCCACGGATTGAAGATAATCACCATAGCGGATCTGATCAGATACAGACTGCGGAAGGAACGTCTTGTGGAGAGAACGGCGAGCGCACACCTCCCGACGCCCTGGGGCGTCTTCAGAATCCACGCCTACAGATACAGGTTAACCGGTGAGGAGCAGGTGGCTCTCACCCTCGGAGAGTGGAAGGAGGAGGAGCCTGTTCTGGTGCGGGTTCACTCGGAGTGCCTGACCGGGGACGTGTTCAGATCTATGCGCTGTGATTGCAGACCCCAGCTGGAATCCGCTCTCGAAACCATATCCGCTGAGGGAAAGGGGGTTCTCGTTTACATCCTCGGACACGAGGGAAGGGGCATCGGTATAGGGAACAAGATAAAGGCGTACGAGCTTCAGGAGAAAGGTTACGACACGGTCGAAGCGAACGAAAAGCTCGGCTACCCCCCCGATCTGAGGGATTACGGTGTGGGTGTGCAGATACTCCTCGATCTGGGCGTGAGGAAGATGAAGCTTATGACCAACAACCCACGGAAGATAGTGGCTCTGGAAGGCTTTGGACTCGAGATAGTGGAGAGGGTTCCCCTCAAGGTAAAACCAAATCCTTACAACCGGTTCTATCTGACCGCAAAGAAGGATAAACTGGGACATCTCATATAGGGAGGAAGGATGAACGGCTTCGATCTGGAGGTGGATCTGAGGAGGATGCTCGCCTCCGCCAGGTTGAGACTGGCGGGTTACGAAGATGTGGTGGAGGATCTCGAAAAAGAGGAGCTCGAGCACGATTTAAAGGAATACAGAGAGATTTTAGAGAGGGAGGTAGCGCCCGTGGTGCGCAGAGCCCTGCTCGCAAGGGATGAAAAGCTCCTTCTGTTAGCCCGGCAGATCGAAGAGGTTTACGAGAGGATCCTGGAGCTTATAAAAGAGAAGCTTGCGGATGAGAGAAGCGGAAGGTGAGGGAAAGTATCCTCTTTCTGAATTCGAGCGTTTCTTCGATGTCCTTGCTGTAAGGGACGAATCCCAGATAGGGAGGGAGTTTGGCAGAGGACTCAAGTATCTGAAGTTCTCCCCCATTATAGAGAAGGCTTTTCAGAACTACTACCTGCACAAGTTCATCTGGCAGATCAGGTTTGCGGTTTTCGCAGGCATACTGCTCTATGCGATTTTCGGAATCTTGGACGCCCTTATTCTTCCCGAGGTGAAGGAAACCCTCTGGTTTATAAGGTATGGGGTTGTGTGTCCCTTAGGGTTCCTCTTTCTGGTGGCTACCTTTTCTCTGAACAGCGAATCTCTCATTCAGATGCTCCACGCTGGTCTCGTAGTTGTGGGAGGTATGGGCATCGTTGGCATGATATACGTAGCACCCTCCGACAGAGCACACCTCTACTACGCTGGACTGATGCTTGTTGTTTTTTACGCCTACACTTTCTCCGCTCTGAGATTCTACTACGCTTCCCTCAGCGCCCTGAGCGTTACACTCCTGTATCCCCTCGTGGACGTTTACGTGGTGAAGACAGGCACCGAACAGCTCATAGCCAACATGTTCTTCCTGGGTTCCTCCAACGTAATCGGTCTGCCTGTTTCCTACCTTCTGGAGCGCCACATAAGGAGAGATTTCCTGCTGACCATGCTCCTTGCCTTCGAAAAGAGGAAGACGGAACGGTTGAACATGAGGCTCAAGGACATATCCTATCTGGACGGGCTCACGGGTGTGCCAAACAGACGCAAGCTGGAGGAGCACCTCAGCAGGGAGTGGGACAGAGCCAAGAAGAGCGGACAGCCCCTCTCTCTTCTGATGGTGGATATAGACTTCTTCAAAAGATACAACGATCTTCTGGGACACCTCGAAGGGGACGAGTGCCTGAGGAAGGTGGCTCAGGAGATAAACAGACACGTTAGAAGCGGTATGGACCTCGTCGCCAGATACGGAGGGGAGGAGTTCGCAGTTGTCCTGCCGGAAACAAACGAGGAACAGGCACGGAGCATAGCGGAGCGGATAAGGAACGATGTGGAAAGTCTGAAGATCCCCCACCCCGCCTCCGAGGTTTCCAGATACATAACTGTAAGTGTGGGGGTCGCCACGCTCGTCCCCGAAGATAACCTCCGGAAGGAGGTTCTTGTAAGTATGGCTGACAGAGCTCTCTACAGGGCAAAGCGAAGGGGCAGGAACAGGGTCGAGACCTTTACCCCCACGGAGTAGGCTCTCAGCTTGCTCTGACCCCTTCCCTTATATCCCTGTCGGGGACGAGGAGGGAGAGGTTCTTTCCATCCGAGAGGGCAAGGATCATACCCTGAGATTCCACCCCGAAGATCTTCCGGGGCTTCAGGTTGGCAACCACGAGGATTTTCTTACCATCCAGCTCCTCCGGAGAGTAGTGCTGAGCTATGCCAGCCACAAGGGTCCTCTCCTCATCCCCGAGGGAGACCCTCAGCTTCAGGAGTCTGTCGGATCCCTCTATGCGCTCCGCGGAGAGCACCTTAGCGAGTCTGAGGTCCAGCT
>DRNB01000158.1 GCA_011375045.1 Aquifex aeolicus | reverse complement strand
GGAAGGGAGGTGTCCCTCGAGGACGTCGTCGGACTCTCCCTGTTTCTCCTGAGAACCACGAGCGTTACCGGGGAGGTAATCAGACTCGATGGGGGCAGACACCTTGCAGGTTCAGGAGGTGTCCGGTGAAGAAGGTAGCTCTGCTGTTCAGCTCGGGTGTGGAGAGCGGCTGTCTTACAGCCTTCTATCTTTCTGAAGGGTTCCTCGTTTACCCCCTCTACGTAAGATCGGGTATGCCTTGGGAGAGATGGGAGAGGAAGCACTCCCTCAGGCTCTGGACTTACTTCAGAGGTAAGTTCGGCAGAATTCTACCCCTCAGAACGCTTCCCGCAAGAGGGATCTCCCCGCAGGGAAACACCATCGAGATACCCCTCAGGAACCTCCTCCTCATCTCCTCCGCGGCGGTGGAAGCCTTCAGGAAGGGGATCCTCAGGGTGGGTGTGGGCAGTCTCGGCATATATCCTTTCCCTGACACGGAGAGATCTTACTTCGACAGCTTGGAGGAGCTTGTGGGGAGGGCGCTCAGGATCCGTTTCCGCATAGAGACCCCCTTCCTGGGGATGGAAAAAGCGCAGGTTATAAGAGAGTTCTGGGGGTCTGTTCCCTTCGAGAGAACCTTCTCCTGCATACGTCCTGTCCGGGGAGTGCACTGCGGCAGGTGCGCCAAGTGCCTGGAGAGGAAGGAGGGCTTTGTGAGGGCGGGGGTTCCGGATCCTACCCGCTACCTCTCATGAGCTCCTGAATTTTCTGTTCCATGAGATCCTTGTAGTAGAGCTTTTCCTTCTTGAGCTTTTCGATCTCTATCTTCAAATCGTGGGTCATGGGATGGTGTCTCTCCAGCTTGGCTATGTCCTTATCCAGCTCATCGTGCTTGTCCTTCCATTCTCGGAACTTCCTGTCCTCTTCGTAGAGCTTTCTGATCGCTTCCTCTCTGTTCATACCACATCCCCCCTTCTGGGTCTGAAAACTATTAAACCACACAGAGAGAGAAGGTAACCCAGCACCAGAGCCGAAAGGTTCCCGGCGAACAGGAAGAAGAGGAAACCTATACCGAAGGGAAGACAGAGCAGAACCCAGCTCCAGAAGTACCGCCTGACGGCGGTGTAGCTCCAAAACTCATCCCGCATGCTTACGGGAAACATCCTGCTTCTGACGAGGAGGGAAACCCCGTAACCCACCACCGCCGAGATCAGCTGAAGGACGTAAACGTAAAGAACCAGCCGGTAGGATACAGGCATGGAAAAGTAAGGATACAGGAACAGGCAGACGACGAAGATAACCGAGAGCGAGACGAGGAAGGCTCCGTTGAACTGCCTTGCCCTCTTTATGAACAGCTCACCCTTATTCCGGGTAGCTCCCTGAGCCATACAAACTCTTCCCTCTTGGGACCTGTGGACAGCATGAGGACGGGAACGCCGGTGAATTCCTCTATGAAGGAGATGTAGTCTTTAGCCCGGGGGGGAAGATCCCTTACGTCCCTCGCTCCCTTGGTGCTTGCAAGCCATCCCTTCAGGGTTCTGTAAATCGGTCTGATTCCTTCGAGAACCTTCAGCGAAGCGGGGAAGTGCTCCAGCCTCTCTCCCCTGTACTCGTAACCCACACACACCTTTATCTCCTCGAAGCTGTCCAGAACATCGAGCTTGGTCAGTATGATTCCGTCGAAGCGGTTGACCTCTACAGCGTATCTGAGGGCTATCAGATCGAGCCAGCCGCACCTGCGGGGCCTTCCTGTGGTCGCTCCAAACTCACCCCCCAAGGTCCTCAGCTTCCTGCCCTCCTCTCCCTTTAGCTCTGTGGGAAAGGGTCCTTCCCCCACCCTCGTGGTGTAAGCCTTCGCCACCCCCACCAGATACGCGTCTGTGAAGAACTTGGGGGGAAGGCCGGTTCCGTTAGACAGGCCAAGGGCGGAGGAGTTGGAGGAGGTTACGTAGGGATAGGTCCCTGCATCTACATCGAGCATGGTTCCCTGGGCACCCTCGAAGAGGAGGCTCCTCTCCGTTTTCAGCAGAAAGCTCGAAACATCCCCTATCAGATCCCTGATCCTGTGGTAGCGCTCGAGGGTGCTTTCGAAGATAGCGTCCGTGTTAAGATCGTGCTTATCCTGAAAGACCTTCTCGCATATATCTCTGACAAAGGCGACGTTCTCCTCTATGAGGGATTGCAGTCTCCTTTCATCCTCGAGGTCGGCGAGCCTTATCCCCTTTCTCCCGAACTTGAACATGTAGGCTGGACCAATACCCCTGAGGGTGGTGCCTATCCCCCTTTTCTTCTCGAAGAGCCTGTCGAGGAGCCGGTGGTACGGCATTACGAGGTGCGCTCTGTCGCTTATGTGAAGCCTGTTTTCACAGGCTATACCCCTCTTCCTCAGATCTTCGAGTTCCTTCTCGAGAACCTCTAAATCCACCACCATCCCCTGGGCTATGACCCCCGTTACGTGAGGGTGCAGAATCCCTGTGGGCAGGAGGTGCAGGATAACCTTCTCCCCGTTAGCGATAACCGTGTGCCCCGCGTTGCTCCCCCCCTGATACCTGACAACCACATCGTAGTTTTCCGAGAGTAGATCTACAATCTTCCCCTTACCTTCATCGCCCCACTGAGCGCCGAGTATAACCAGCTTCCTTTCCATGAAAACGCCCCGAGGATCTAATTCTACAACAGGACCCAGCCTCCTGCATCCCTGTTGCCCGGATCCCTTCGCTCATCATATTTTCTGCCTTCCCTTTTACAACGCGTTCCATTATGGAAAGAAGAAGTCTTTATACTTGAAGAGCATCGAGTCTCTATTGTAGTAATTTTACAAATTAATTTACCACCCATTTTGAGACTAAGCGGAACTTAGTGGGATTTTTCGGGACAAGAGATAAACGCTGAGTGTCAAGGTTTATAAGAAATTCCTTATATTCTTAAGGAGCAGGTGGTAATTTTTTTGTAAAATTCGCTCACTTCTTCAGATACCTCTCCCTGTATATCTCTCTCAGATGCTTGGGGAGTTTGTCCTCTGGAAACTCTCCCCTTACTATCCTGTTAAGATGCCACCACCACTTTTCAAGAGGCTGGGAGGGGTCGTCCTCTATTTTAAAGCCATGCCACCTGGGGGAGTTTTTTATGTATTCGTCTAAGGAATCCAGTAAATACTGGTCTGCGAATATGACAGGTTCCTCATCCTCAACTCCATACTCGTATATAAGCTCTCTCTGTTTCTGGAAGTCGAAGGGGACGTTCTCAAACTCAAGGATCATGGTCTGGTAATCAGGTGCTAAAGCTTCCTTAGCATATGTTTTAACTGCCATAGTTTAATTATAGGTCTTCCGGTTTCCCGTGCATAGTCTTCATAATCCCTGTATTTGTCCCTCAGTCTGAAAATGGATATCTTCGTATCGGGTGGGTGTATGACGGCTACATACCTTCCAAGCTCAAGGGCTATCTGTCTCCCTGTTTGTACACAAGAGCCTCCGGGTCTTTGATGTGCTTCGTGAACATCCTGTCGAGTTCCTGAGGATCCTTAATGTCCCACCCGTCGTAGAACTTTCTCTTTACATAATGAAGTTCCAGACTTGATACCTTTTCACGCTCAAGAATATGTAAGGCTTCTTCAGGAACAGATCCATACTTTCTCTTTAAAGCTCTTAACTCCCGAACTATGTCCCTTTCCCTGGCTTCCTTCCACCTCCCCGCCCTCACAGTTCTCCCGATAGTCTGAACTACCTTAAACTCTTCCTTCCCGACCCTATCTATGAGATCCTTCTTTCTGACGAAGGCGTTAAGTTCTCTGTCCCAGAGCTTTTCTATATCAACCCCGAGAGCTTCTATGTCCCTAATGTATTGAGGAGCTATCCTTCTCCTCATCCCCTCCCTTCTCACAACAGGGATAAGGTAGCACAGACAGTGAGGGTGGGGGTTTCTCCGGGGGACTCTGTTTACTGTTATACCGTATTCAGGTTTACAAGTGGTTAAATTAGTTTTCAACAATCGGGGCGAGCGGACTTGAACCGCCGACCTCCGGCTCCCGAAGCCGGCGCTCTACCACCTGAGCTACGCCCCGGATCCGAACACTTTAATTTTATAGAAAAAGAGCCGGTTCCTCTGTTTAATCTTCACCCACTGGAGTTTCTTCGCGTGTGGATTCTCCGGTAGGTACAAAGAGGAACTCTCCATCCCTGTAATCCACGGTAACGGTCATACCCTCTCTGATCTCGCCTCTTATTATGCGGTCTGCGAGGGGTGTTTCTATGTGCTTCTGAACTGTTCGCTTCAGAGGTCTCGCTCCAAAGGCAGGATCGTAACCTCTTATAACCAGTTCCTTCTTGGCGTCTTCAGTAAGCTCTATCCTGATGTTTCTCTCCGCAAGTCTGCGGTTAACAGCCTCTATGAGCAGATCTATAATCTGGGAGAGCTCCTTCATGGTCAGGGGTTTGAAAACGATCACCTCGTCGACCCTGTTGAGGAACTCCGGTCTGAAAAACAGCTTTAGCTCTTCGAGCACTTTCTCCTTAGCTTTTTCAAACTCCCGTTCCACTACATCCTCAGAGGCGTCGACGGGTATGTTGAGGAGATACTGGCTTCCTATATTGGAGGTCATGATTATGACGGTGTTTCTGAAGTCAACGGTTCTACCGTGGGAGTCGGTGAGTCTTCCGTCGTCAAGCACCTGCAGAAACAGGTCAAAGACCCGCGGGTGCGCTTTCTCTATCTCATCGAGGAG
>DRNB01000157.1 GCA_011375045.1 Aquifex aeolicus | reverse complement strand
GGCAACGATAGAGGCTCCCGTCTTCTTCCTTATCTGGGATTCAGCTATGGTTCTGTTTACAAGGGGAGAGGATCCGCCCACCTTAACCCACTCCATCACCATTTCCTTCATTATCAGCTCCATCTTCTCCGGAGCTACGGGCTGGTAAACGGTTCCAGCCAGCAGGAAACCGAGCTCCTTAGCTTCGTTTTCACTCAGGGATATTACACAGGTGGGTTCCTCCTCTTCCTCCTCGATGATGTAAAGCTCCCTTCTGCCCGTATTGTGGATGATGAGCGTGAGCTCTCCTCCTCCCTCTAACTCTATCGTGTATCTTTTGCCAACGCCCGGCAGATCAGTTTCCCTGAAGCGCATGATCCTACTCCACCCAGTAGTTAGGTGCCTCCTTGGTTATCTGAACGTCGTGAACGTGGGACTCCCTGTATCCAGCCCAGGTGATCCTCACAAACCTCGCCTTCTCCCTCAGCTCCTCCAAGGTTCTGCATCCCGTGTAACCCATTCCCGATCGGAGACCACCCACCAGCTGGTATATCACATCGCTGAGCTTCCCCTTGTAGGGGACCCTTCCCTCTATACCTTCGGGGACGAACTTCTCCGCCCCCTCCTGACCGTATCTGTCCGAGGACATGCGGGACATCATGGCTCCCAGCGACCCCATACCCCTGTAAACCTTGTAGGCTCTTCCCTGATAGTATATGGTTTCACCCGGAGACTCCTCGGTGCCCGCCAGAAGGTTACCTAACATAACCACGCTTGCCCCGGCGGCGAGGGCTTTCACTATATCCCCCGAATATCTTATACCCCCGTCCGCTATAACGGGGATGCCGTGTTCCCTGGCAACGCTGTAGGCTTCCGAGATGGCTGTGATCTGTGGAACACCGACGCCGGCAACCACCCTCGTTGTGCATATCGATCCCGGACCCACGCCCACCTTGACCGCGTCCGCCCCTGCCTCTATAAGCGCCCTCGCTCCCTCAGCGGTCGCCACGTTGCCCGCTACGAGCTGAAGCTCTGGATAAGCCGCCTTTATGTTCTCTATCGTTTCTATCACCCGCTTCGAATGACCGTGGGCTGTGTCCACCACAATCAGATCCGCGCCCGCCTCCACCAGGGCGGAAACCCTGTCCAGAGTATCTTCCCCTGTTCCCACGGCGGCTCCCACCCTCAGCCGACCGATGGAATCCTTGCAGGCGTTGGGGTATTTCCTGCGCTTCATTATGTCCTTTATGGTTATGAGTCCCTTTATCCTTCCCTCCTCGTCGACTATGGGCAGCTTTTCGACCTTGTACTTCTGGAGGATCTCCGTTGCCTCCTCGAGGGTTATACCCTCCCGAGCTGTTACAAGCCCCTCCCGCGTCATGAAGCGGGAAACCGGGCTGGAGTAGTCCGCAGGCTTTATGAACCTGAGGTCCCTGTTGGTCAGTATCCCCACAAGCCTGCCCTCTCCGTCCACCACAGGAACACCAGAAATCCTGAAGCGCTCCATTATCTCGAGGGCTTCCTTTACGGTCGCGTCCGGGTGCACGGTAACCGGATTCAGAATCATACCGCTCTCCGATTTCTTTACCTTTTCGACTTCCTTTGCCTGATCCTCTATGGGCATGTTTCTGTGTATTATTCCTATTCCTCCTTCCCGAGCCAAGGCTATGGCGAGGCGGGCTTCCGTTACCGTATCCATGGCGGCGGAAACTATGGGTATGTTGAGGCGTATCCTCCTCGTTACGTTTGTCGTTACGTCAACCTCATGGGGCAGAACCTCAGAGTATCCCGGCACGAGGAGAACGTCGTCGAAGGTCAGGGCTTCCTTCAGGAACTTTTCCGTCTCTACCATAGGAATATTATAAGGGGTTCGAGGTCAGAGGCTCAGCAGCGGTCCCTTACGTCCAGGAGAAGCTCGAAGAGAAGCCTTCCGGGTATGTTGAGCGCCTGTTCTATGTGCTGATCCGAGAGTTCTTCGAGGGTCCTGAAGTAGTGGTAGAGTTCGAAAAGCTCCATCAGACAGCAGTAAAGCTCCCGTTCGAGATCCTCGAGATCCTGCTTCACCTGCTCCTTCTGTTCTCCCTCCCTGAGGTTCTCGTATATCTCCCTGTTCGCCTTAATCTCATCGAGCAGCTCCCCCATGT
>DRNB01000156.1 GCA_011375045.1 Aquifex aeolicus | reverse complement strand
GCGGGCTTGAAGGAGCCTGACTTCCTGTCGAAGACCAGAGGTTTACCCTCATCGTTCCTGTAAAACAGCCCGTCCTGAGGGCTTCCGGGTGCCTGAATAACCAGATAGGGAGCGTTCGTTCGCTCCTTCAGAAACTCCCAGTCGATCAGATCGAACTTCAGAAGAACGTGCATCAGGCTCAGGATAAAGGCGCCGTCGGTGCCGGGCTTTACGGGAACCCACTCGTCCGCTACCGCACCGTAGGACCAGCGGACGGGGTTTACAAAGACGAGCTTGCCTCCCCTTCTCTTGAGCTCCTGAATTCCCAGCTTGAAGGGGTTGGAGGAGTGATCCTCCGCCACGCCGATCATCATGAGGTACTTTGTGTTTTCGAAGTCCGGATCGCCGAACTCCCAGAAGGAGTAACCGGTGGAGAGGAGTCCAGCCGCGGCGACGTTGACCGAACAGAAGCCCCCGTGAGCCGCCCAGTTTACAGTTCCTAACTGCTGAGCAAACCATCCGTTTATCGCCTGCATCTGATCCCTTCCCGTGAAGAAGGCAACGGTCGCAGGGTTTTTCCTGAGAGCTTCCCCTATCCATTTAACGGCTATCTCGAAAGCCTCCTCCCACTCGATCTCCCTGAACTGCCCCGATCCCCGCGGACCGGTTCTCAGGAGGGGTTTCCTGAGCCTCGCGGGGGAATACTCCTTCATAATTCCGGAGGATCCCTTGGCGCAGAGAACGCCCCTGTTGAGGGGGTGGGCGTCGTTCCCCTTTATGTAGGTAACCTTTCCGTTGCGGGTATAGACCTCTATACCGCATCTGCAGGCGCACATGTAGCAGGTGCTGTAGAACTTCTTTTCGTAAAAGCTGCCGCCTATTTCCACAGCAGCACCTCCGTCAACTTAGCTTCAGTTAAAGGATAGCTCCAGACAGTATCGGACAGAAAGCAGTTTTTCTTAAGACCTCATAAGGAGCTTTTATTGACTTTATAAGTCAGACTACCTCGACCCATATACCCTTCAGGTAGAGGGTGTTGGGCATCTGGAGTATCCAGGGGTGATCCTTGTCCTGAAAGGTTCTTGCCACAACCCTCACCTGTCTCCGGACGTCGTAGGAAGCCTGTGTCATCACATCGAAGAGGTGTTGCTCCGTAACGTGGAAGGAGCAGGAGAAGATGGCAAGGTAACCTCCCGGCTTTGTAAGGCGCAACCCTCTGACGCACAGCTCCTTGTAACCTCTCAGAGCGTTGGGAACCGCGTGTCTGTTCTTGGCAAAGGAGGGAGGATCTATAACAACTACATCGAAACGTTCCCCCGCCCTGTCGAGATCCCTCAGAAAATCGAAGGCGTTGGCGTTTACCCAGTTTATGCCTGAGAGGCGGTTCAGCTCCTCGTTCTTCCTGCCCACAGCGAGGGCAAGCTCCGACAGATCCACAGCTACCACCTCGGAGGCACCCATCTTTTTCATGTTGAGAGCAAAGCCGCCTGTATGACAGAAGACGTCCAGACACCTGTCTCCGGGCTCCACCAGGTCCCTCACGAACCTCCGGGCGTTTCTCTGATCCAGAAAGAAACCCGTCTTCTGACCCTGAGGTATGTTTATGCAGTAGCGGAGATCGTGCTCCCAGATGATCACCTCCTCAGGAACCTCTCCGTAAAGGACACCCTCCTCCACCTCTATACCCTCCACCCTGCGGGCGGTCAGATTTGTCTTCTCGTAAACTCCCCGGGGACGGAGGATCTCCAGAAGGGAGGACAGGACCACGTCCCTGAAGAGGCTCATGCCGTAGGTGGTGAACTCCACCACCGCATACTCCCCGTAAACGTCGACTATAAGCCCCGGCAGGAGGTCTCCCTCCGAGTGCACAAGCCTGAAGGCGTTGCTGTTTATATAGAGCCGCTTTCTGTAGTTGTAGGCTTCCAGAATCCTCTTCCTTATGAGCTCGGGCGTTACCGGCTCCTCCTTGTCGAAGGAAAGGATCCTTATGGCTATGCTGACCTCCGGATTTATGTAACCGTAACCGAGGAACTTACCCCCGAAGTCCCTTACAACCACAAGCTCCCCCTTTCTGGGCTTGCGGGACAGGGATGCTATTTCGGGTCTGTATATCCAGGGGAAGAAGCCCCTTATCCGATCCTCTATACCGGGTTTCACCCTGACCTGAAGCATGGTAATTTTTAGTTTATAACGACCGGACAACAGCCTCCCTGAGTCTGTTTAAAAATTCCCGGATGGTTGAGAAACGGAGGATGTCAACTTTTTAAAGAGGAACCCCTCCGAGTAGAGGGGTAGAATTGAAGTGTGAGCGCTCTAAAGCTTGTAAGAGAACTACTTAATAAAGTTTGCCACTGACACAGAGTCCCTTCAAGCGTCAAAGCAAAAGCAGTCCTGAGTTGGTTCACTTCTTTCATTACTCCCTACACCCTCCTGGAGGTTAAAAGTTGACATAGTCGGACGGGGTGTATGGGGAATGTGAGAAAATATTTAGGAGTGAGAGGTATTTAGCTTCGTCTGCTATGGTGCTACCTCCCTGAGGGATTCCTTGGGGAGGTTCTTTTTTTAAAGACTTGAGTATTCCCTTGTCAAGGGTTGCAAAACTTTAGTCTCAAGCTAAGATCTAAGCTTGAAGGTATAGATTTCAGGCGGTATATGTTATCTTCTGTATTTCCGCCTGTTATGCTTGAGCTTATTGAATTACTTGAGTCTGTTCAGGATATTGTGCGACGATGTTTGAGGTTCTCTCCTTTTCCTGATGGTAGGCTTGTTCTGTTCCTGCTCCGAAACTTGATAGGAGACAGCTCATGTTGTGCAAAAGTTTAGATACTATTATCCTCCAGTTCCTTCATATTCTGAGCATCACCAAATACTATTATGTTTTTCCTGTGGCTCATAGTCGAATAATAATAACACTAAAAATCTTCCATGAG
>DRNB01000155.1 GCA_011375045.1 Aquifex aeolicus | reverse complement strand
TAGCCCTTTTCCTTCATGCCGAGTCTGCCCGCCCTTCCCTCCATCTGGAGTATGTCTATCTGGGAGGGAAGTATCCTCCACTCCCTCTCCCTTCTGTCGTAGAAGGCTCTGACCCCTATGATCACCGTGTCAGCGGGCAAGTTGACCCCGTAGGCGAGGGTGTGGGTTGCTACAAGGACCGGGAGTTTGCCCCTTCGGAAGGCTCTTTCTATCTCCTCCCTCTCCTCCTTGGGTATGTCGGCGTTGTGAAAGGCTATCTCCGCCTCCCGGCGATCTCCCTTCTCGAAGGGGGTGGTTTCGTTCATGATACCTATCTTTTCCCTGTCCGCCATCTCGAGGATCTTCCAGCCCACGCTCTTCTTGTGAACGAAGAGAATTACCTGTTCCTCCGGTTTCTTCAGCTCGTAGAGGGCTGAGAGAAGCCGCGATGCCATCCTCCCGTCCTGCTCCTTCGCCTTCACGAACTCCCGGAACTCGGTCAGGGGGACGATCTTTCTCTCCAAGGGCACAGGTCTCCAGAGGGATTCGATGAAGAGCTCCGCGCCTATCCACCGGGCGAGTTTGTCCCCTCCGGGCAGCGTGGCGGACAGCCCGAGCAGATCGATCCCCCTCTCCAGAAGGCAGGTAACTATCTCCTCCAGGACCCAGCCCCTTCCCCCCATGAGCTGGTGGATCTCGTCCACGACCACACACACCGCCTCGGACACCCAGGGCAGACCGTTCCTGAGGGCGAGGGCGAGGTTTTCGTAAGTTGCCACCACAACGTCCGACCTTGGTCCCCTGTAGAGTTCTATGATGTCCCCTGTCCTCACGTCTATCTTCTTCTGGAACAGATTTCGGAGCTCGACGGCCTTTTCGTAAACCAGCGCCTTTGTGGGCGCCGTGTAAACCCTCACCCCCTCGCGTCTCATGAACAGAAAGGCTATCAGGCTCTTTCCGGCGGAGGTGGGAGCGGTTACGAGGGCGTTGCCTCCCCTGTATTTCCTGTAAAAGAGGCTCTGCAGGGGGTTGAGGAGGGGATAGGGGATCCTCCCGTCCACTTCGTCCGCAGGAACCAGATCCTCCCTCCTCGGTCTGCCTGCAGGTGTCCTGTAGCGGAGGAAACCCTCAGGGGGGTTGAGTCTGAAGCTCGAGGATTCGAGGAGTATGTAGCGCCTCATGTATAGGATAATTAAATACCATGATAAGAACCAGATTCGCACCCAGTCCCACCGGCTACCTTCACTTGGGTAACGCCAGAACCGCCATATTCAGCTACCTTTTCGCGAGACATCAGGGGGGTGAGTTCATCCTGCGGGTGGAGGATACAGACAGGGAGCGCTCCCGCAGGGAGTTTGAGGAGATGCTGCTGAGGGACCTCGAGTGGCTGGGTCTGGACTGGGACAGCTTCTACAGACAGTCGGAGCGCTTCGACATCTACCGGGAGTATGTGAACAGACTCCTCGAGAGGGGACACGCTTACAGGTGCTTCTGCTCGCCGGAGGAGCTCGAGAGGGAAAGGGAGGAAGCCCAGCGCAGGGGTGTAGCTTACCGATACTCGGGAAGGTGCAGGTCCCTTACGGAGGAGGAAGCTGAGAAGCTCAGAAGGGAGGGCAAACCCTTCACCGTTCGCTTCAGGGTTCCGGACGGCAGAACCGTCGTGTTCGAGGATCTCATCAGAGGGCACATATCCATAAACGTGGACGATTTCGGGGACTTTGTTATCGTCCGAAGCGACGGGAGCCCCACCTACAACCTGGTGGTCGTTGTCGACGACGCCCTCATGGGCGTAACCCACGTGATCAGAGGCGAGGATCACATCCCCAACACACCCAAGCAGATACTTATATACGAAGCTCTCGACTTTCCTGTGCCCCAGTTTGCCCACCTGCCGGTTATCCTCGGGGAGGACAGGAGCAAGCTCTCGAAGAGACACGGCGCCGTGTCCGTTATGCACTACAGGGAGGAGGGCTACCTGCCCGAAGCTCTCTTTAACTACCTCTGCCTACTCGGCTGGTCCCCTCCGGACACGGACAGGGAGATCTTTTCCCGGGAGGAGCTGATCGAGCTATTCGATCTCAGGGACGTGAACGCTGCTCCTGCCGTGTTCAACAGAGACAAGCTCCGGTGGATGAACGGCGTTTACATAAGGGAGGTGGTGGATCTGGACACCCTTTACACCTACGCCCTCCCCTTTCTGAAGTCCGCAGGCTACAGGATCGAAGATGAGGAGTTCGTGAAGAAGGTCCTGGCACGCACCCGGGATTCCTACGACACGCTCAGGGAGATGACGGAGAGGCTCAAACCCTTCTTTTCAGAGGAGGTGGAAATTCCTCCGGAGATGCTCGCCCGCCTCGAGGACATGAGATCCGCAGAGATCCTGTCCGCCTTCCTGAAAAAGCTCGATGAGAGGAAGCTCGCGGATCCGGAGGACGTCAGGGCGGTTGCCCGGGAGATACAGAAGGAGTTAGGGGTGAAGATAAAGGAGGTGTGGCACACCCTCCGGATCGCTATGACGGGTCAGTTAGAGGGTGTGGGGATAGACATCCTCCTCTCCACCCTGCCGCCGGAGCGCGTCAGGAAGAGGCTCACGGAGGTTCTCAGGAGGATATCCTGATCAGGGATCCAGCTCCCTCTCGGCGTCGGCGGACACGAGCCAGAAGTTGCCCTCCTCCCTGATTACACCCTTGAAGCTGAGAGCCTTCAGAGCCTTCGTTACCGCTTCCCGGGACGCCCCCACGCGGGAGGCAAGGTCCCTGTGGGTCATCTTCCGCACCCTGTAGGCGCCTCCCCGGGACGATCCCCTCTCCCTTCCCCTCTCCAGCAGGAACTTGATTATCCTTCCCTCCACGCTCCTGAAGGCGAGAGCCTCTACCATATCGTCCGTTTTCCTCAGCCGGGCGACGAGCGCCTTTATCACGTTAACCGCTATATTGGGGTTCTCCCTGACGATGCGCAGGAAGGTATCCCTCCTCAGCTTGGCGAGCTTCGTGTTCTCCTGAGCTGTAACGGTTGCGGATCTGGGTAGCTGATCGATCATGCTCATCTCCCCGATGAACTCTCCGGGTCCAAGCTCAGCCAGAACAAGCTCGTTCCCCTGCTCGTCGAAGAGGGAAGCCCTCACCTTTCCCTCGAGGACTATGTACATGTCCCCGCTCTCCTCCTTTTCGTAGAAGAGGACCTCCCCCATGGGGAGGTTTACGATCTCGAAGTTAAGGGAGATCTTTCTCAGATCCTTCTCCGGCAGATCCCGGAACAGAACGCTTCTTCTGAGAAAGTCGGTGAGCTTCCCCGTCTCCCCCATTTTGCAGGTAATTTTAGTTTATATTAATTTCTATGCCAAGGGTTATCTACTTCTCCGTTGTCCGTGAGGGGGCAGGAAGGTCGGAGGAGGATATAGAGTTCTCAGGACAGGTGGGAGATCTCAGGAAGCTTCTCAAGGAGAGATACCCTCAGCTGGGCGACATCATCGAACAGGTCAGGTTCGCCGTCGATAACGAGTACGTGGGGGACGATTACAGCCTGCGGGGAAACGAGACGGTGGCGGTTATTCCACCGGTAAGCGGCGGGTGATGAAGAAGGCTCTCCTGGTCAGACTCTCATCCCTCGGGGACGTGGTGCTCTCCTCCGTTCTCATAGATCCCCTCATCAGGAGGGGGTATCAGCCCTACCTTCTCACCTTCAAACCCTACGATCAGCTCTTCGAGGACGACTGGCGTGTCTTCGCCATAGGGACGAGCAGGGAGGAGCTTCTGGAGGAGGACTTTCTCGACAGGCTCCGGGCTATGAACTTCAACCTCTTTATAGACGTTCACAGGAACCTCAGAACGTTCCTGCTCAAGAGGAAGCTGGGGGGCAGGTGGCTAACCTACAGGAAGGACGTCCTCCGCAGGCGCCTTGCGCTGAAGATAAGCACGCTGAGGAAGCCCTACTACGTTACGGAGAGCTATCTGAGCGTTCTGAAGGACCGCGATGAGGAGGACAGTCCCCTGCCCAGGATCCTCGTATCCGAGGAGCGCCTCGAGAGGCTGAGCGAGCTTATACCTGCGGACAGGTTCGTTGCCCTCGGAGCCGGCGCCCGTTACAGGAAAAAGATCTACCCCCGCTTCCGGGAGCTGAGCAGGCTCCTGATGGACCTCGGTTTCGAGGTGGTCTGGCTGGGGGACGAGCGGGACAGGGAGATCCTCGGGGATGTGGAGGGGATAGACCTGTGCGGCAAACTCGATCTGATAGACGTCCTGGGGGTGATAAAGCTTGCGGAGGTCTTTGTGGGCAACGACTCGGGTCTGCTTCACTGTGCCCGGGCGGTGGGAACCCCTGCGGTTCAGATATACGGGGGAACCCATCCGACGCTGGGCTTCGCCCTCTATCCGGAGGAGGGTAAGGTGATCCTGCGGAACTTGGAGTGTCAGCCCTGCGATCTTCACGGGAAGGGGGAGTGCGAGCACGGAGACTACCGCTGTCTCGATATAGACCCTGTTCTTATCCTCGAGGAGACGCTCAAGCTCCTACCTCAGGTGCGTTCCTGAAGGGGGAACGTGATCTTTAAGGGCGCTGTATATCTGGAGCGTGGCTCTGGATCGGTTGAGGGTGTAAAAGTGCAGTCCGGGAACTCCGTTTCTGAGCAGATCCTCACACTGCCTGACGGCAAACTCCACGCCTATCTTGGTAACCTCCTCGGGTTTGTCCTCCACGGGTTCCATCTTCTCTATGAGGTGCTGGGGAACGGTGGCTCCGCACATAGCCGCAAACTTCCTGATCTGTTTGAAGTTGGTTATGGGCATGATGCCGGGTATGATGGGAACCTTCAGACCTGCCCTCTGACACCTCTCCACAAAGTCGTAGTAGTATCTGTTTTCGAAGAACATCTGGGTGATAGAGAAGTCCGCACCAGCCTCCACCTTTTCCTTGAAGAACCTGATCTCCCACTCCAGGTTGGGGGATTCGGGATGACCTTCCGGATAACTCGCCACGCCGATGGAGAAGTAGCTTCCGAAGCGCTCCCTTATCAGCTCCACCAGCTCTCTGGCGTAGGTGCAGGCGCCCTCCGGAGGTCTGAAGTCGGGTCTGTCCCGGGGAACGTCGCCCCTCAGAGCCAGTATGTTCTCTATACCCATCCTCCTGTAATCCTCCAGAATCTCCACCAGCTCCTTCCTGCTGTGGGCTATGCAGGTGAGGTGTGCCATCACGTTAAGTCCCGTCTGCTCGTGAATTTTCCTCACCACGTTCCTCGTTCTGTCCCTCGTCGATCCGCCTGCCCCGTAGGTAACGGAAACAAAGGTGGGTTTGAGGGTCTTCAGCTCCTCGATGGTTTCGAAGAGCTGTTTTTCTCCCTCTTCCGTTTTGGGGGGAAAGAACTCGAAGGACACGCTGAAGATGCCCCTCTTCAGAAGATCACCTATCTTCATCGGTTTAATATAACACGTTAGCGCACCTCAGATCTGCCCAGCAGGGTGGCTACCACCGACAGGGTGATCTTTTTGCAGGGAGCGGGGGACCGGATGAAGATCCTGAGGGCTTCTTCAAGCCGAAGGCTTTCCTCCGCGTCCGCCTTCCTTACAAACTCCTCCAGAATCCCGAGGACTTCCTCAACCCCGCCAACGAGCCTGCCCTCCGCTCGAAGCTCGGCGGAGCTTGCTCCCTCTCTGAGCCTTCGGAGAGCCTTGATACACCCCGCTATCTGGTCATCCCTGAACTCGAGCCTCTCTAAATCCGAAAACCTCAGCACCACCTCGAGGAAGGCTTCGAAGGTTCTCATCCCTTTAAGAATTCTACATCCGCGAGACTTTCCCTTCCCGCAAAGATCATAAAGAGCCTGTCCAGTCCCACGGAGCAGCCGGCGCAGGGGGGAAGCTCGCTGTGGACGTCTATGAACTCCTCATCGAGGGGCAGTCCCCTCTTCTCCGCTTCCCTGACGAGCCTCGCCCTTACCTCATGGGGATCCGTCTCCTCCGTCCAGCCGTTGGCGATCTCCACTCCCTCGATGAAGAGCTCGAAGCGCTCCGCCCTACCGCCCCTTACCTTCGCGAGGGCACACAGTCTCTCGGGGAAGTCGGTGAGGAAAAGGGGCTTCCCCCGACCCAGATCCCTCTCCACCTCTAAAAAGGCTCTGTAAAAGAGGGTTTCCCAGTCCTCATCCTCTTCGTAGTGAAGTCCCGCTCCGGAGAGGAACTCCCTCATAGCTTCCTCGGAGGGGGGAATTGCTTCACCGAAGCGTCTTCTGAAAGCCTCCTCCACCTTCAGCTCCTCGAAGTCCGCATAGCCCATCAGCTCCCTCAGCAGATCCCTGAGCTCATCGATGAGGTCCCTGTAATCACCTCCCACCCTGTACCACTCGAGCATGTGAAACTCTATCCTGTGAAGTCTGCCCTGCTCCCTGTTTCTGAAGACCTTTGCTATCTGAAAGATGTCCCTCCTGTATCTGGCGAGGAGCTTCTTCATGGAGTACTCGGGTGAGGTCTGGAGCCACCGTCTCTCCTCCCTGCCCCGGAGCGTAACGTTTACGGGGATGGGTTCTATGTGGGGGTCGAGGTTCGGAAACCTCAGGAGCACGGGTGTGGAGACCTCGATGTATCCTCTCTCCCTGTAAAACCTGCGGATCCTGTCGATGAAATCACTCCAGAGCTCTATCAACCCTGACCTCCGGTGCTTCGATGAGATCAGAGCCACATACGGATACCTATAACTATACCGAAGGTTCCCGCCTTTTCACCGCTTTCCCTGACCGCATCCGCAGACTCTCCGAAGAGCTGGGTCCAGGATACCCCAGCGTAGGGGGCGAACTCCCTTCTTATCTCGTAGCGCAGTCTCAGTCCCAGCTCCACGCTGTTCAGTCCCCTGTATATACCCACATCTTCTATGTTGCTGAAGGAGGCGAGGAACTCCGCTCTCGGCTGGAGGATGAGTCTCTGGGTGAAGAGAAGATCGAGCTCCACCTCTCCGTCCGCGGTGATTTTGCCGTCCGCATCCACCCTCAGGTTGAGATCCGTTTCGAACCAGTAGGGGGCGAGACCCTGAACACCAGCGGCGAGATACACCCTGTCTGAGGAG
>DRNB01000154.1 GCA_011375045.1 Aquifex aeolicus | reverse complement strand
TACCGCCGGGGGCGTGTGGTCTGTACTTCTGCCCCTTTTAGAGGGAGAGGTGGTTAGCTGGACAGGTCTTCTCCTGAGCGCTTTCCTCGCCTTTTTCCTGTACTTTTCCCTTGTTTCCTCCTTTCCTCTCTTCTTTGGCAGAGCTGTGCTGGAAGGTGAGGGGTTCAGGAGTACCCTCAGGCTCTTCATAGAGTCCCTCTACAGGGGACTGAGCTGGAGAATCTTTGTGAACGCGGACTACCTGAAATCCTCCCTCCTCATCTCCCTCCTCAGCCTCCTCTTTATCCTGCTTCACGGAATTCTCCTGCTTCTCCCCTTCGCGTTCTTCGTGGGCTCTGTGCTCTCCTTCCTCACCCTCCACCTGCTCTATATCTTTGGAACGGTTGCCTGTTTCAGACTCCTCCGCTCCTGAAGATATCGACAGGATCCAGCTTCGAAGCTCTTCTGGAGGGGTAAACCGAAGCTATCCAGGAAAACAGAAGGGCGAACAGCGCTCCGCCGGCGTAGTAAAGGGGGGAGCGATCGAGGATGAAGCCCTTTGCCCTGACCAGTCCTTCGAGGTCTATCTCCACACTGGCGAGGTACTCCTGCAGTCCGTAAGCCCAGAGGCTACCGAGGATCAGCCCCACCAATCCTATAAAAAGACCCTGAAGCATGAAGATGAGCGTTATGTCTCCTCCCGAATAACCCATAGCCTTCAGAATAGCGATGTCCCTTTTCTTCTCGAGAACGGTCATCATGAGTATGTTAAATATGCCGAAGGCTGAAACCAGCAGAATCGCGCCTACCACGAGGTAGGTAACCGTTTTCTGGATCTTGAAGAGCTGAAGGAAGTTGCTGTAAGCCTCCTGCCAGCTCTGAGCGTCGTAACCCGTTTCCTCCTCTATGATCCGGGCTATCCGGACCGCTGACTCCACGTCAGCGACCTTCACCACTATCTCGTTGACCTCGTTAGGTCTGTTGAGGAGCTTCTGCATGGATCTTATGTGGATGTACGCTCTGCTCCTGTCTATGGTGGTGATGCCCGAGTTGAAGAAGTCGACCACTTCGAAGACCCGGGAGCTCCCGCCCGGCGCTATGAGGATCACCTTTTTACCCGGTCCGTCTATGCCTAAATCTCTTGCCACCAGCTTTCCCAGGATGATCCCCTCTCTGTTCAGCCGGAGGCTCTCGAGTCCCCTCTCTTCCAGATAGCGCTCTATACTCGTCGCCTCCCCTTCCAGCTCCGGATCTATACCGAACAGGTTGATGCTGAGATCTCTGGGTCCGTATCGGACTATGGCGTTGCCCCTCAGGTGTGGTGCCAGCCCGAGGATCCCTTCCCTGTTTCTGTAGCGCTCTATGATGTCCCGGTAGTTCTCTATGCGGTTGCGGATCTCCTTTGGTCGTGATCCCAGAACTTCGATGAGCACCTGCGGAGGGAAAACAGCCCGGAGTATGCGCTCCTCGTCGTAGTCGTACTTCGGTTTTACGGATATGTGGGCGTCCAGATCTATAACCTGCTTTATAAAGTGCTTCTGAAAGCCCAGCATCAGCGAGCTCATCACCACAAAGGCGGTAACGCCTATCGCTACCCCGAGGGTGGACACGAGGGTCTGTCTCCTTCTGGAGAAAAGTAGTCTGAGGCTCACAAAGAGGATGTAGTCCTTGTTCACAATTACAATTGTAGATGATGGAAGATATCAGAGCCCACGCCCTCCCTCCCGAGGAGCTTCTCAGGAAGCTCGAAACCGATTACAACGGACTGAGCGAGGAGGAAGCCCGCCGGAGGCTTTCCCTCTACGGCAGAAACGAAGTAAGGGAGAGGAAGGAAAGTCTCCTCCTTCTCTTTCTGAACCAGTTCAGAAACCCTCTGGTTTACATACTCCTTCTGGCATCGCTCGTTGCCCTCGCCGCGGGTGAGAGGGTGGATTTCTTCCTCATCGTGGGTATAGTCTTTGCCAACGCGCTCATAGGCTTCTTTCAGGAATACAGAGCGCTGGTGTCCCTCGAATCCCTAAGAAGATACACGGAGCTCAAGGTTAAGGTCCTGAGGGAAGGTTCCCGCAGGGAGATCCCCTCCTCCCTGCTCGTTCCCGGAGATCTGGTGCTTTTAGAGGAAGGGGACGTGGTCCCTGCCGATCTCAGACTCCTCAGAAGCGAAGGGTTGCTCATAGACGAGTCGGTCCTCACGGGGGAGTCCATACCTGTGGAGAAGGTGGCTGAGCTTGTCCTCCCAGAGGACACCCCCATATACGAGAGGAAGAACACCGCCTTCAAGGGAACCCTCGTGGTGCGGGGGCACGGCACGGGTGTGGTTTACGCCACCGGCCTCCGAACAGAGTTCGGCAGGATCAGCCTCAGAGCCGGTGAATCATCCCCCGACACACCCCTCACGAAGGCTCTCCGGTCCTTCTCCAAGAAGTGGATGGCTGTTCTCCTCCTCATCCTGATCCTCCTCTTCTTCATCGGTATCCTTCAGGGACGCAGCGTTTATGAGGTTTCCATGCTCATCATAGCGGAGCTTGTCTCGGCGGTTCCCGAGGGACTGCCCATAGTAATAACCCTCGTGCTGGTGGTGGGCGCCGTGCGCCTCTCCCGGAGAAAGACCTACATAAGGTATCTCCCCGCCGCCGAAACGCTGGGAAGCACCACCTACATAGCCGCGGACAAAACGGGAACCATCACCGAAGGGAGGCTAAAGGTCGCCGGGGTTCACGCCCTCGACAGGGAGGCGCTCCTGCTGGTCAGCGCCCTGTGCAACAACTCGGACGGTGAGCGGGGTGATCCCGTCGAAGTGGCGCTGCTGCGGTGGCTCGAGGAACAGGGGATCGACTGGCGTAGCCTGAGGGAAAGGTGTCCGCGGGTTTACGAGCTTCCCTTCGATACAAGGAAGCGTTATATGGCAACCGTGTGCAAACAGGAGGGGGGGTACCTCCTCCTTGTGAAGGGGGCGCTGGAGAGTCTTCTGGAGCTCTCGGAGGACCCTGACGAGAGCGTTGCGCAGGTTCACGACTCCATGGCGGAAAGGGGTCTGAGGGTTCTCGCCTTTGCGGTCGCTCAGGTGGACTACGTCCCGACGGCACCCGAGGAGGTAAAGCTCAGGCTCGTGGGTCTGGTGGGTTTCATAGATCCGCCGAAGGAAGGAGTGCGCGCGGCTGTCGAAACAGCTCGCCGGGCGGGCATAAAGGTGCTGATGATAACAGGAGACAACCTCAAAACCGCCAAGGCGGTGGCGAGGGAGGTGGGGATATACAGGGAGGGGGACTGGGTCATAGAGGGAAGGCGTCTGGAGAAGTATTCGGAGGAGGAGCTTTACAACGCCCTCAAACGCATAACTGTAGTGGCGAGAGCCCTGCCCGAGGACAAGTTCAGGATAGTGAGGGTGCTCCAGAGCAGGGGGGAGGTCGTGGCGGTAACCGGAGACGGTGTGAACGACGTTCCTGCCCTCAAGGTAGCCGATATAGGTATAGCCATGGGTTCGGGAGCACAGGCGGCGAAGGATGTTGCCAAGATGGTGATAACCGACAACAATCTCTCCGTAATAGTCGATGCGGTGCGCTGGGGCAGGATTATAGCCAGAAACATCAGGCGTGCTATCCACTACCTGCTCTCCGCAAGCTTTGGGGAGGTTCTGCTTCTTTCCCTCGCCTTCCTGCTGAGGCTTCCCTTCCCCCTGTATCCCACCCAGATCCTCTGGATAAACCTCGTTACCGACGGTGTTCAGGATAAGACGTTCCCCTTCAACAGGGAGGAAGCGGACGTGATGGCGGAAAAACCCCGGAAACCCGAGAGGGTCTTCATAGACACAAAGCAGATGGTCGACATACTTTCCACCGCCGCCTTCACAGGGACGGTAAACCTCTTCCTGTTTCTGTTTCTTCTGGAGCGCACCACCTACGAGGTAGCGGTGAGCACAGTTTTCACCTCCATGGTTGCCAATCAGTGGGTTATAGGGATCCAGACTGTAAGGGAGTTCCCCTTCCTCTACAGACCCTGGAGGAACTTCCTGGTGAACCCCTACATCTTTTTGGGGATACTGCTCGGTCTCCTGCTTCAGTCCCTCGTCCTTTACGTTTTCCCCGACTACATGCACGCCCACCCCCTGTCGCTGGAGGAGTGGAAGCTCGTAGGACTGACCTCCTGCGGGGTGTTCCTGTTTATAGAGATCAGAAAGATCCTGTGGCTAATCCTCGATAAGACAGGGCGTTCCGGCGGGAAAACCTAATACCTCCGCAAAGCCTCTGAAGATTCTACCCACCCTGACCCTTCTCTTCTCGCCGTTCACCAGAAGGGTAACGTAACCGTCCTTTACCGCTCTGGCGGGCACAACCGTTGTCTTGAGCCTCTCCACCAGGATGTTAGCCTCCACGACCGAATCGACGGGGACCTCCTGAGGAAGGTCGACCCTGACCTCCACGTCCACAACCCTTCTGTCCACGTCGCTCTGGAGGGCGTAGGCTGAAACCTCCCCTTCGAAAACCCTGCCCGGGTAAGCGTCCGTTACCACGTATACCTTCTGTCCCCTCCTCACCAGGGGAAGATACTCTTCGTCCACGTTAAGGATCACCTTCCTCTCCTTTGTGCTCACGGACGCTATGGCGCTGTCAGCCCTCAGAGGGTTCACGTAGTCCCCCTCCTCCACAAAAACGCGCAGAACAACGCCGGACAGGGGACTCCTCACCGTATAGCGTTCGATCTCCCTCCGGAGGGATGCGATCTCCTCGAGGAGGGCTTTCCTCTCGGTCGAAAGCTCCCG
>DRNB01000153.1 GCA_011375045.1 Aquifex aeolicus | reverse complement strand
TGTGTCTTCTCCCCGTGTCCTCGAGGAGGGTTTCCTCGGAGGTCAGCTCCTCCCTGATCCTGTCCGCGAGGGAGACCGCCTCCGGCGGTACTTCGAACTCCCCCTCGAAGTCCATCAGCCGGGAGAACTCCTCTATGAGCAGCTCCTCCACCTCCAGATAGGAGGGCTTCCTTCCCGTCTCCCTCTCCACCCACGTGAGGTTTTCCCCGAGAACTTCACGGAGGAGGGGTCTCAGCTCCTCAGGAACCCTGAAGAGCTCCGCCATCAGGTCCACGTTGAAGCGCAGCAGGAGGTTGCCGGCGAACACGAAGCACCTTCCTATGTCCCCCGCTCCCTGACCGCTGATCTTCCTCCCCGTGCCTCTGACCACTATGTCGTTAACGGGTCTGTAAGCTGCCTCGATGCCGAGCCTCCTGTAAACCCTCAGAACGGGCTCCGAGAGGATTCTGTAAGCCTCCTGAACCCTGAAGGGTAGCAGGGGGGAACCCCGTCTGAGGATGAGCTGGTAAAAGACCTGATCGCCGTCGAGGAGGACCGCTCCTCCCCCCAGCTCCCGCCGGATGACGGGAACACCCATGCGCCTGCACTTCTCGAGATCCACGAGCTCCGGAGCGTTGTCGAGGAAGCCTACGCTGAGGAAGGTTTCCGCGGGAGAGGTTATCAGCATACCCTCGTAACCCAGGCGCGCCATGGCGTGGAGGAGGGTCAGGGATCTGAGGCCGGACAGCCTGCCGGCTCTGTAAACCCTCATTCCCCTCAGATCTCCCCCAGCTCCCTGAGGTAGAGCTTCCACCGGGGAGGGGTGAGCGAGGTGGAGCATCCGAGGGAGGAGGGATCGTATATCTTGAAGGCTCTTGGCTTCTCCCTGTCGTGGACGAACACAAAAACCGTTCCCCGACCCAGCGTTGCGAAGCTCTCCTTCCACCCCTTCACCTGATCGATGAGCCCGGCCAGCAACCGGCGCGCTGACTCCGCGCTCAGAAGCTCCCTCCTCTTCTCCTTCAGATCCTCAAAAACCCACTCCCCTTCGGGGAGTTTCTGGATAAACTCCAGAACCGCCTCCTCGGAGGGTATGCCCTGAAACCTCATGCTCAGATAACGCCTTTGTTTATAAGGCGTGCCACGTCCTTGGCAAAGTAGGTTATTATCATGTCCGCTCCCGCCCTCTTTATGGAGAGAAGGATCTCTATCATAACCTTCTCTTCGTCGACCCAGCCCATCCTGCCCCCAGCCTTTACCAGAGAATACTCCCCGCTCACGTTGTAGGCGCAGACGGGCAGCAGGGTGTGCTCCTTTACCTTTGCTATCACATCGAGGTAGGAAAGGGCGGGCTTGACCATGACCACGTCCGCTCCCTCGAGAACGTCCATCAGCACCTCCTTGAGCGCCTCCCTGCTGTTTGCAGGATCCATCTGGTAGCTCCTCCTGTCCCCAAAGGCGGGAGCGCTTTCGGCGGCATCCCTGAAGGGTCCGTAGAAGGCGGAGGCGAACTTGGCTGAGTAAGCCATTACGGGAACGTGCTGGAAACCGGCGCCGTCGAGAGCCTCCCTTATAGCCTTCACCATTCCGTCCATCATCCCCGAGGGAGCGACCACATCGGCTCCGTTCTCCGCGTGGGAAACCACCTGCTTCTTAAGGTTCTCGAGGGTAGCGTCGTTGTCCACCTCCCCGTTCCTGAGAACACCACAGTGCCCGTGGGAGGTGTATTCGCAGAAGCACACGTCGGTTATGAGGCACATCTCCGGAACTTCCTTCCTGAGCACCCGCAGGGTTCTCTGAACTATCCCCTCATCGCTCCAGGTATCGGATCCCACCTCGTCCTTGTGCTCGGGCACCCCGAAGATTATGACGGCGGGAATCCCCAGATCCCTGACCTCCTTGACCGCATCCACAACCCTGTCGACCGAGTATCTGAACACGCCGGGCATGGAGGGGACCTCTTCCTCCACCTTCTCCCCGTGTCTGACGAAGATAGGGTAGATCAGATCGTCGAGGGTGAGCCGGTTCTCCCTCACGAGCCTTCTGAGGTTTTCACTTCTCCTGAGCCTCCTTCCTCTGAGGAGCGGGAAACCGGAGGTTATCATGTCTATCAATTATAACCGGTTTCGAGGAGCCGGGAGCAGTCCCTCATGAGCTTTGGCTTTATCTTTCTGTAGTAAGCCTTTCTGTTCGAGCATATCCTGTAACAGGTTCGCATCACGAAGGATCTCTGAGCGGGGTCGAGGTCCGAATCCTCCAGCATGAGGGACACCTTCTTCAGATGAAACTCACAGCTCGTTCCGGGGTTGGCGCAGGTATCGAACAGGGCTATGGAGTTCATACACCTCTCGTAATCGCCGTAGTTCGCCTTTTCAAAGTCCTTTTTCTGGGCGCAGGACAGCAGAAACAGCCCCCACAGGAGCGTAGTTAGCCACTTCATGGTTAAATTTTACCCCATGAAGGAGAAAGTGGAGCTCAGGGTAAACGGCAGAAAGGTAAGGCTGAAGGAGTTTCCGAGAAAAGCCCTCAAGGGAACTGTTCTGGGATTTGTCAGGAGCCTGAATCTTGAGGAGGAGCCCCGGGAGGTGGAGATAAGGATAGTTCTGGATGAAGAGGATAGCGGAGGTCCTTGAGTTCGAGGTAACGGAGGAGTTTCAGGGAAGCAGGCTGGATCTTTTCCTCAGCAGAGTTTATCCGGAGCTGTCCAGAACCTACCTTAAGAAGCTTATAGGGGAGGGGCTGGTTTATGTGGAGGGGGAAGAGGTCAGAAAACCCTCCAGGAAGGTGAAGGGTGGGGAGAGGGTGGTTCTCCAGGTGCCGGAGCCCGAACCCCTCGAGGTGAAGCCCGAGAACATACCCATCGAGATCCTCTACGAGGACAGGGACGTAGCCGTTGTTGTGAAACCCTGCGGACTCGTGGTTCACCCCTCGCCGGGACACACCTCGGGAACCCTCGTCAACGCCCTCCTCTACCATCTGAAGGATCTCTCCTCCATAGGAGGCAGGGAAAGACCCGGTATAGTTCACAGGCTGGACAAGGAAACGGCGGGATTGATGGTGATTGCGAAGAACGACGAAGCTCACAGACACCTGGTTTCCCAGTTTGCCTCGAGGCGGACGGAGAAGCTTTACAGGGTCCTTGTTCAGGGGGTAGTGGGGAAGGACAACTTCACCGTGGAGCTCCCCGTGGGACGGCATCCTGTTCACAGGAAGAAGTTTTCAGCTCTGACGGGCAGGGGCAAACCGGCGAAGAGCGAGTTCTGGACGCTCGAAAGATTTACCGGTGCAGGGGTTACCCTCCTCAGGGCGCGGATCTACACAGGCAGGACCCACCAGATCCGGGTTCACCTCTCGGCTGTCGGACATCCCGTTCTGGGAGACAGAGTTTACGGATTCAGAAGGCGTGCCCTTCCCCCCCGGCTTAATAGCCTCATGGGGGGGTGCAACATGCTTGTGGCTTACAGACTCGGCTTCCTGCACCCTAAAAGCGGAAGATACGTGGTCTTCGAGATAGAGGATCCCGAGCCCTTCAGGAGCGTCCTGCACAGCCTCAGGGAGTTAGAGGGTTCCCTTCGTTGAGGGGATTCCTCCCCCCACCACACCGACAGCTTCCCTGAGGGTGAGGGCAAAGGATTTAAAGCATGCCTCGGCAACGTGGTGCAGTATCCTTCCGCTCAGAACCCTCATGTGCAGGGTGCTTCTGCTTTCGAGGGCAAAGCCCTTGAAGAACTCCCAGATGAGTTCGAAGTCGAAGTCCGTTATCTTCCCCCTCAACCCTGCGTCCTCGTAAAAGAAAAGCCCCCTTCCGGAGAAATCCACCGCCGACATAACGAGCGCCTCGTCCATGGGCACCACCGAGTCCCCGTACCTCCTGATACCCTTCATATCCCCGAGAGCCCTGAGAACGGCGGCTCCCAGCACAAGACCGCAGTCTTCGACCGTGTGGTGGTGGGAAACGTGAACGTCCCCCTCGGCTTCGATCCTGAGATCGAACCTCCCGTGGCGGGCGAAGCTCTCGAGCATGTGGCTGAGGAAGCCTACGGGCGTTTTCACCTCGTAAGCACCCGAACCGTCCAGGTTAACGTAAACGCTGATCCTGGTTTCCCTCGTTTCCCTCTTAAGCTCCGCTTCCCTCATGATCCTGCCTGCCTGAGTCCACTATACTTTAGGGGAGCTGTCCCTGTCAACAGGTTAAATTATTAGGAAGGCATGTTGAAGTCGGCGGAGAAGGCGAGGATCCTTCAGGAGGCGCTCCCCTACATCAGGGAGTTTCACGGAAAGATCTTCGTGATCAAATACGGTGGTTCCGCCATGCTCAGCGGCACCCTCAGGGAAGCCTTCGCCAAGGATGTGGTGCTTATGAAGTATGTGGGCATAGAGGTTGTTATCGTCCACGGGGGAGGACCTCAGATAAGCGAAACCTTGGAGCGCCTGGGTATAAAGTCCAGGTTCGTGGGAGGTATGAGAAAGACCGACGAGGAGACTATGCACGTTGTGGAGATGGTCCTGTCCGGAGACGTGAACAAGGATATAGTGGCTCTGATAAACAGACACAGCGGAGAGAAGGTCTACGCGGTGGGTATATCGGGCAGGGACGGACGCCTTCTGAAGGCAAGGAAGCTCGATGTGGGCAGGTACTTCGAACAGTTGGGCTTGCCTCCCCCGAAGGAGGATGTGGGTTACGTGGGTGAGATCGTGGAGGTGAACGGTGATCTTATCCTGAGCCTTCTCAGGAGCGGCTTCATCCCCGTAATAGCTCCGGTGGGCGTGGGGGAAGAGGGGGAAGCCTACAACGTGAACGCGGACGTGGCGGCGGCGGAGATAGCCCTGCACCTCAGGGCTGAGAAGCTTATCTTCCTCACAGACACCGAGGGTGTGAGGGACGA
>DRNB01000152.1 GCA_011375045.1 Aquifex aeolicus | reverse complement strand
GCGGACACCCTCCTCAGGGAGGGATTCACCCCCGGGGAAGACCTCGCCGAGACCTCCCGTAGGATAGAGGAGTGCTACCTGAGACACCTCCTCTCAGAGCTTGAGCAGATCCCTTAGGTGCTCCTCGATCTCTTCCCTCGTTCTCCTGAAGGCGTCCAGACTCTCGGAGGGAGCCTCTATGAACCAGCCCTCCCGCCTCTTGTGGGACAGGAGGAACTCACATCCGTCCCTTGCGGCGTCCCCTATGGTTATGAGGATGTCCAGCTTGGCGTAGGGGATCTTGCTGAGGGGTTTGGGGTAGAGGCCCCTGAGGGGGTAGCCCTTCTCCTCCAGAACCTTCAGGGTAAGGGGGTGAACCTCCCTCGCGGGTTCGATCCCGGCGGAGAAGACCTCCACCTTCATCGACAGCTCCCTGAAGATCCTGCGAGCCACCGACTCCGCCATTATGCTTCTGACAGCGTTGCTCCTGCTGACGAAGGCTATCTTCATGCCGGATCCCCTTTACCAGAACCTCACTATCCTGTAGTAGGTGTCCCTCTGAGCGGGTCTGAAACCCGCTTCCCTTATGGCTCTCACCATCTCCTCGACCTTGGGTATGTGCACCCTGAAGCTCGTCGACGAGACCACGTTCTCTTCGATCATAACAGAACCCAGATCGTTGGCTCCAAAGTGCAGACCCACGGCACCCACCCTGAGGGTCTGGGTAACGTGGGAGCTCTGGATGTTTGCGAAGTTATCGAGGTAAAGGCGCGAGAGAGCGAGGACCCTCAGATAGCGAGCCGAACCGGCCGGGGGGACGTGATCCAGCCGGGTGTTTCCCCTCTGAAAGGTCCAGGGTATAAAGGCTGTGAAGCCTCCCGTCTCGTCCTGTATCCGGCGGATCCTTTCGAGGTGCTCGACTATGTGCTCGTCCCTCTCCACATGACCGAACATCATCGTGGCGGTGGTAGGCATACCAAGGCGGTGAGCCGTCCTGTGAACCTCCTCCCACTCCTCCACGCTGCACTTGCCGGGCGAGATCTCACGTCTGACCTCCTCCGAGAGGATCTCCGCCCCCCCGCCGGGAACGGACATGAGCCCCGCCTCCTTCAGCCTCAGAAGAACCTCCCGGACGCTCAGCCCCTCCCTCTTTGCCAGATAAACGATCTCGGGAGCGGAGAAGCAGTGGATCTGAATCTGGGGAAACCTCTCCCTGACCGCGGAGATCATCCTCTCGTAGAAGCTGAGGGGAAGCTCCGGATTTATACCCCCCTGCATAAGCAGGGTGGTTCCCCCCCACTCCACCAGCTCCGCCACCTTCTCCAGCAGCTCCTCCACCTCCAGAACGTAGGTGTCCCCGTCGCCCTTCTTCCTGTAAAAGGCGCAGAACTTGCATCCGGACACGCAGAGGTTGGTGTAGTTGACGTTTCTGTCGATCACGAAGGTAGCAACCCCTTCGGGGTGTTTACGTCTCCTCACCAGATCGGCGAGCGCGCCGAGCAGGGTCAGTTCCTCCTCCCTCAGAAGCAGGAGCGCCTCCTCCGGTTCGAGGCGCTTACCCTCGTAGACCTTTTCCCTGATCTCTGAAAGGGAAGCGGCTTTCACACCTACCTCCCCAGCTGACGGCATATCCTCAGATGGAGGGGGAGGAGTTCCCCCACCGCACCCTGCCGGGCGATTACCCTCAGGCTTCTGCAGCAGAGCTTCACCTTCTCGTCCTCCTTCACGGAGGGGACCCCACCGTGGACGTACCTGTTGAGGATCTGGGAGCAGTCCAGAACCCTGTCCCCTACCCGGATCAGACCTGTGTAGCCCGAGACGACCATCAGAAGCGTCAGCATCAGTGCCATCTGGGCATACCCGTTCCGGCAGGTTTGTATCCCTCTGGAACGCTGAAGAAGCTCTCGGGAACCTTCTTCCTCTCAACGGATTTTAACACCACCGTGCTCGTCATCTCCCCGATGCTCGAAGTGGTCATGACCTGAGCACCGTATCTGTCTATGAAATCCATAGCTATGGTCTTTATCTGCTTCATCATGTCGAGCACCTTCGGATTGCTGTTGATCTTGGGATCCTTCTCAGCCTCCCTGAAGAGGTTGTTCAGCCTCGTCTTCTCCGCTTCGAGGAGGAGTTTGCTGTCCTTCGTTACCCACATAACCGTCCGGATCACCCTCCCCCGGGCGTCCTTGACGGTGGCGACCACCTTGCGGGCTTTCCACTTACCCACCTTTTTGAACTCGTCCGTTACATCGAGTCCCTTCTCCTTCGTCTTCATGGTGCATTTGGCTTCCGTACTGCACTCCACAAGCATGGTAACGAAACCGAACATGACCATGTGGGCGGGTGTTTCCATCTCGAAGTAGCTCTTGTTCCCGTGAAATATCCGGTAGTTCACAATCTTACCGTCCTTGTAAACCTGTATGGTCTCCTCCTTTCTTACCTTTTTCTTGGAAGCGCCTCCGTGAAAGGAGAAACCCTGAGAGTGGCCGGCGGAGACGGTGGTCTTTATCTCCTCGACCGTTTTGATGTAACCGCTGGCTATGTATTCGGTTATCTTCTGCTCGCTCTCCACACCCATCCCTTTTATGTCCGCCTCCTTTTCGAGAACCGTAACCGTGAGGGGAAAGCCGGAGCCTGCCAGAAGAAGCAGAGCTGCAACAGATAGCCTCATAACAACCTCCTTTAAAAAAGCATTTAATTAAATTTACTCTGTTTTCCCCGGCGGACTTATCCGAACATCAGCCTGTCGGGATCCTCCTCCGAGCGCTCCACCCCCGCGTTTATCAGGAAGCGCTCCAGTTCACCTTCTTCCTCCCGGGGGGTCAGCCTCCTCACCCCCTCCGGCGTCTCCCAGAGAACCGAGTAGGAGTCCCCCTTGAGGCTTACGTCCGCCTCCAGCCTCCTGAAACCCCTCGCCTCCATCTCCCTGTAAAAGCTCTCCTCCCCCAGCAGGACGAAGAGGGGGTAATCCTTCCTGACCTGTGGGGAATCCTCCAGGGTGTCCCCGAGCTCCCCGAAGACCTTCAGCAGGGAGGAGGCGACCGCCTCTCCGAACTCCTCGTCGGTGGCGTCCTCCCTTCCCGCGAACCAGATCTGAAACCTGTCCTCGTAAGATCTCACCTCTATCCTAAACAACTTCATCTCTCCAGCCTCTCCACGAGGTCCGCAGGCACCCTGATGGGGTCCCAGGGTATGGTGTGTCCGAGCTCCTTTGCCTTTCCCTCCTCTATGAGCTTCCTTACCTTCCGGGGCACCTCTCCGCTGACCCTGAAGCCGTAGAGGAAGTATCTTACCGCAAGTCTGGGAAGGACCCTGCCGGGTATTATGTAGTGCCTGCTCTCGAAGGAGAAGGTGAGGGGGAGCGTTGCCGGCGAGGGGGGGAGAACAACCTCCACGAAACCCCTGAACTCCACGTCCTCCATACCTGCGAGGTAGGCTTCGATAGCCTTACTTATAACCTCTCCGTCCGCCATGCTTCTGAGGAACACCTCCAGCTCCCTTATCCTGTCCCTCATCCCCTTGCGGGCGAAGTCCACGGGTTTGTCCTTCCTGTGTCCGTAAACGAACTCCGAATCGCTGAACACGTCCGTGTGGTATCCGTCCACCGAGTCCGAGAGAATCACGACTGTCGGCAGGTAGTAACCCTTAACCTTCTTTTCGAAAACGACCCACACGCACGTTTTAGGGGGGCTGTGCTCCACCCCGCGCGCTGAAACGTAACCTACCGTGTCGGCAGGAACCGTGGGATCCGTGGGGTTCAGGACCTCTATATGACCGCAGTAGCGGAACACCTTAAGCTCCCCTCCCAGAACCGGCGACAGAAGAAGGAGAAGGAGAGCTATCGGGGCACCCAAAACAACCCCCACCCTATTGAAGATAGGCGGATCGCTCTTACAGGGGAGTCTTTTTCCTCACCCGGTAGAACTTCTTTCTGCCTACCTGAACCCTCAGCTCCCCGTCCGTCCGGAGCTTTGTGTGGGGGTCCGTGATCTTCTCCGAGTTGACCCTCATGCCACCGCTCTGGATCACCCTCCGCCCCTCGTTCCGGGAGGGGACCGCCGACAGCTTCATGAGCAGATCGAGAGCGCTCAGCTCCTCCTCCTCCACCTCCACGAGGGGGGCGTCCTCCGGAAACTCCCTCCGGGAGTAGGTCCTTTCGAACCACTGCCTCGCTCGCTCCGCCTCCTCCTCGGAGTGGAAGCGGCTGACTATCAGGTAGGCGAGGTGCTTCTTGGCTTCCATGGGGTGCCACTCGTCCCGCATTCTGCGTATCTGCTCCTCGGGGTAGTCGGTCAGCAGCCGGTAGTAATCCCACATCAGCTCGTCGGACACGGACATGAGCTTGCCGAACATGGTTCTGGGATCCTCGTTCAGACCCACGTAGTTCCCGTAGGACTTGGACATCTTGCGGACGCCGTCCAGACCCACTAAGAGGGGAAGGGTTATGCAGACCTGCGGACTCTGTCCAAACTCCCTCTGGATGTCCCTGCCTATGAGGAGGTTGAACTTCTGATCTGTTCCCCCTAACTCCACATCCGCTCTGATGGCAACCGAATCGTAAGCCTGAAGCAGGGGGTACAGGAACTCGTGGATGTAGATGGGTAAGCCTTCCCTGAACCTCTGGGAGAAGTCGTCCCTCTCCAGCATCCTTGCGACCGTGTATTTGGCGGAGAGCTCGACGAGACCCCTTGTGCCGAGCTCCTCTATCCAGGTGCTGTTGAACAGAACCGTTGTCCTCTGGGGGTCGAGGATCTTAAAGAGCTGGTGTTCGTAAGTCTTTGCGTTTTCGAGAACCTCCTCTCTGGAAAGGGGTGGACGTGCCTCGCTTCTCCCCGTGGGATCCCCTATCGTAGCTGTGAAGTCCCCCACGATGAATATAACCTCGTGTCCCAGCTCCTGAAACTGGCGCATCTTCTGGAGCAGGACCACATGACCCAGATGGAGGTCCGGCGCGGTGGGGTCGAACCCCGCCTTGACCCTGAGGGGTCTTCCCTCCCTCAGCTTCCTCAGAAGCTCCCCCTCCTCTATTATCTCGACGGTTCCCCTTCTGATGATATCCAGCTGCTCCTCGGGACTCATGGGGTTTAATTATAACTGTGGCATGGAGGTAAAGATCCTCTCTCCTGCGAAGGTGAACCTCGGACTCTGGATCTTAGGGAAGCGTCCCGACGGCTACCACGAGATACTGACCGTTTACCACACCGTGGATCTGTGGGACGAGATAGTGATAAGGGAGGGACCCTTCGGGGTCTGGACCAGCACAGGCATACCGCCGGAGGAGAACCTCGTTTACAGGGGTATCGTGGAGTTCGGGAGGGTTATCGGGGGTGTGCCGGACGTGTCCGTCTTCATAAGGAAGAGGATACCGTCGGGAGCCGGTCTTGGAGGGGGAAGCTCCAACCTCGCCCTCACCCTGCTCAGGCTGAACGAGCTTCTGGGAAAGCCCCTGAAAACGGAGGAGCTGGCGGAGCTGGTGGGATCCCTCTCCTCGGACGCCCCCTTCTTTCTGAGGGGAGGAACAGCCCTCGGCAGGGGAAGGGGGGAGATCCTCACAGAGATCGATCCCCTGAGGCTGAAGATAACCCTGATCCTTCCCCAGACCTCCGCTTCCACCGCCGAGGTTTACAGGAGGGTGAGGGAGGAACACATCACCCCCGAGG
>DRNB01000151.1 GCA_011375045.1 Aquifex aeolicus | reverse complement strand
TAGCTGAATCAGGGAGACCCACGATGTTGAAGGAGGGGATACCCGGCGACAGATCCACCTCCACGTCCACCTCGTAGCCCTCTATCCCCCATATTCCCCCGCTCCTTACCTTTACAAAAGCCATTACCTCAGCGCTCCCTGAAAGCTGTGGCTATCCTCATCTTCTGTTCCTGTAAAACCGCAGGACCTCCCCGCTCTCCGCATCGAGAACTAGATAACCTTCGGTTCCTCTTATCTTCCAGAAACACTCCCCTGTTTTCTTCGACTGACTTATCCACACCTTGAAGGGGATCCCCACCTGCACCTTCGCTATGTCCACGGCTTTCTCGATGTCTATAGCGTTCCGGATGCAGTCGTAGTAACTGCCCGCATAGGAGAAGGCTGTTAGCGCTAACAGGGAGAAGAGGATCCTCATCCCTCACCTCCTCGGTTATGTAATTGTCGACAATTTTAGCCCAACCCTTCCCTTCGGAACCAGCGGAAGAAGTTACATGTCTGAACCCCTACGGAGTGGGTTATTATACTTAAGGGAGATGGAGAAGGCTCAGGACATGGGGAACGCCTGGGAGTATCAGGGGTGTCTGATACCCAAGGATCTTTACTACGACGTGGAGAATCAGGTCTGGTTGAGGATCAACGAGGACGGAACAGTTACCATGGGGCTGACCGACGTTGGTCAGACAAGGGCTGGCAGGCTCCTCCACGCGCGCATAAAGTCGGTGGGAACAAAGGTGAAGAAGGGGAAACCCGTCGCTACCCTCGAAAGCGGCAAGTGGGCTGGTCCCGTCCCCGCCCTCGTGGAAGGGGAGGTGGTGGAGGTCAATCAGAAGGTAGCCGAAGACCCCAACTTCATAAACATAGATCCCTACGGGGAAGCGTGGATAGTCAGACTCAGACCCTCCGATCTGGAAAGGGATCTCAGGGATCTCCTCACGGGAGACAGAGCCTTTGAGGAGATGAAGAAGCACATAGACGAGTGGGATATAGTCTGTATGAGGTGTGTGTGATGCCAGCCCAGGACAGACACGTGATCCTCCTCGTTTCCCAGTGGTGCCCCACCTGTCCCCATGCGGACGCCCTGTGGAGAAAGCTTCAGGCGGAGTACGGTTTCAGATACGAGGTTCTCGATATAGCCACCCCCGAGGGTAGATACTGGGTCAGCAAGCTCATGGTCAGAAGCGTTCCCTCCTCCATAGTGGACGGCAAGCTCGCCTTTGTCGGTGTTCCGAGCGAGGAGGAAGCCCGGAAGATCATAGAGCAGGGTGTCTGAAGCCTACCACCTGAGCTCGTTCGCCTTGGCGTAGGTCTGGGGTTTCCTCTGGAAGAAGTCCGTCTTGGTGTTGTTTATCTTTCTGAAGTCGTCTATCCACTTCATAGGATTCTCCGTTACCTCCGGATAAAGGGGATCGAATCCTATCTGGCTTATCCTGAGGTTGCCCAGATACTTTATGTATCTCTCTATCAGCTGATCGTTTATCCCGAGGATCTGGTTCTGGGTTACGTACTGCCCCCATCTGATCTCCTGATCCACGGCGTACTTGAAGTACTCCCTTATCCAGCTCTTTATCTCGGGGGTGAAGAGCTCGGGGCTTTCCTTCTTCAGGGTCTGCACTATGTTCCTGAACAGGGAAACGTGGCAGTTACCGGCAACGCAGACGCTACCCCTGTACCTTACAACTATATTCCCTTTCGGGACGCTCACGCAGTAAACCCTGCCCCTGTAGTAAAACTCCTCCTTTACCATGGACTGGGTGTTTATACTGTCCTCCTCGGGATATATCCATACCCTGTAAACGGGATTCCTCGCCCTTGGGTTCTTCTCCTTTGAAACAACAGTTCTCATCCCCCCTAAGGCACAGAGAGCCTGAACCAGATCCTTGTTTCTCTCTTCCTTGGTGGAGTAATAGTAAACCCTTCTCCTGTTTCTATCCTTGGGGATGTAGCCGTCCCAGTTCACCAGCTCTTCTATAAAGTCCCTCACCCATTCGTTGTTTACCTTCCCCGGATCTACCCACTCGTCGAAGAACTTTGTGGGCCGGGGGGAGAGATCCTTCGGATAGTAAACCGTGTATCCGAAGCCCTCAGCCCTTCTAAACTTCTTCCACTTTACCCCGTAAGCCTCACACTCCCTCAGTATCTCCTCGAACCTCTTTACCTTCCTTTCCAGGGAGAAGTAGAACCTGAGCTGTTGGTATCCGGTGAACTTACCCCTCCTCAAAGGGTCTATGTATCCGTCCGCCTGAAGCGCCACGAGGAGCCTCTCTACAGGTGAGAGCTTGCTCTTCACCTTCTTCCTCTCGAGGAGCGTTGTTCTCGAGGATATGTACTCCCAGAGATCGTAGCGCTCCTCCGCTCCTTTGTATCTTCCCGCCACGGGAATGGAGGCGTAGGGATGGAGCTTTAAGCTCTCTACAGGCTTCTTTACCTCCTTACCGGACTTTAGATTCCTTACTACGAACTCGTGTCCTTCCGTAGCAACAATCTCCCATCCGCTCTTAGGGTGCTTCAGCCTGTACATACTGCCCTCGTATTCCCTCTCCACGTATGCGTAAGGTTTCGTCCAGGAGATCTCTCCGGTTTCCATATCGTACTGGGCGACGAGATCCTCCTCCTTCAGGTCCCTGAAATCCACAAAACCTCTCTCAGTCAGAACCTCCGTCCCCTCAACGAAACAGAGCTCATCCCTGTTTATGTACTTTATCTGCTGGACCGTGTTGGTCATCTTACCCTGTCTGCCGAGGGTGTAGAAGAAGGCAAAGCCGGAGTAAAAGTAAAGGGACTCGAGGATGTAGTTCCCTATTACCGCCTTTACGAAGTTCTCCTCCGAAGGCTTCCTTATGAACTCGTTGTAAACCTCCGCTACCACCTGATTCCTGTCCCTCAGGCGTTCGTCCTCCCTCCAGTAGTTGTATATCTCGTCCGCTCTGATCGGATCCACCACTGATTCCAGTATGAACTGGTAGGAGTAGGCGTGGATGGACTCCTGAAACTCCTGGGCGGTTATAGCCATCTCTATCTCGGGAGCGGTTACCATCCTGCCAAAGTCCTTGAGCATATCCACCTGAAAGGAATCGAGGGCTATCAGAAAGCTGAGGACAAGCTCGTAGGCTCTTTTCTCGTAATCGGAGAGCTGGCGTTCGTACTGCTTTCTGTCCTCCAGAAGGGGTATCTCCTCCGGAATCCAGAAGTTGGAGAAGCCCATGGTCTTGTAAAGCTCGAAAGCCCAGCCGTATTTTATGTTGTTCAGCTCTATGATGTTGGTGGGGTTGCCCTTCACGATCCTGCGCCTGTTGGCGTCCCGCTCCCCCTCAGGATTAAAGATGAGCTTTCTGACAAGCTCCCTCTCGCTGCTTCTGAGCATTTTACCGACCTCCTGCTTTATCGATTCTACACCGCACAGCTGTCGCACTCTTCTATTTCGAGAACGGACCTGCTGCGCAGGTAGTAAACGCTCTTCAAACCGAGCTCCCAGGCGAGTTGGTAAATCCTGGAGAGGGTGGGTCCGTCTATGCGCTCGGGATCTATAAAGAGGTTCAGGGACTGGGACTGGTCCACCCACTTCTGTCTGACCGCCGCCGCCCGGACTATCCACTCCTGATCTATCTGATAGGCGCTCTTGTAGTGCCAGTAGAACCTGTCTATCTCCGGAGGGACCTGCGGGAGTATCCCGCTCATGTTCTCTTCCTTGTAGTATTTGGCGAATATGGGATCGACGGAGGGCGTCGCCCCCAGAATCAGCGAGGTGGAACCCGTCGGCATGAGGGCGAGAAGGTAAGCGTTCCTCAGTCCGTAATTCCTCACCTCCTGTGCAAGATCCCTCCAGGGAAGGTTGTTCCCGTTCTCCCGTGAGTTTTCTTCGATCTCTTCTATCTTCCGTCCAAAGAAGATTCCCCTGCTCCAGTCCGATCCCTCGAAGAGGGTGTACCTCCCCCTCTCCTTGGCGAGATCCGCGGACCCCTTTACCGCATAAAAGGCTATGAGTTCGAAGAGCCGGTCGGCGAACCTGAGATGCTCCTCCGACTCCCAGCGGATACCGTTCTTCACGAGGCAGTAGTGGTAGTTGGAAACCCCTATGCCTATCGATCTGTATCTTCTGTTTGTGAACTCAGCCTCGGGTATGGCGTAGTAGTTCATCTCTATGACGTTGTCCAGAAGCCTCACCAGCTTCGGAAGCACCTCTCCTATGGCTTCCTCTGTATGAACCTTGCCGAGGTTTACGGAACCCAAGTTGCAGACGACAACGTCCCCTGCTTTTTTCCTGAGGGTGATCTCCCCCGTCTCCGGATCGAGGCTTCTGGAAAGGTGGCGGGTGGCGGACATGTTCTGGACTATCTCCATACACAGGTTGGAGCTGTAAACCATGCCGGCGTGTTTGTTGGGGTTCAGTCTGTTGGCAGCGTCCCGGAAGAAGATGTAGGGTTCCCCCGTCTCGAAGGCGACTGTCAGAAGCCTCTTCCAGAGTTCGAAGGCGGAGACCACCTTTTTGGCGTCCGGAGGAAGTTCCCGTTCCAGCCTCAGGTACTCCTCCTCGAACTCGTCCCCCCACAGATCCTCGAGGTTCCTGCCGTCCCTCACGTTCTTTGTGTAGTAGGGGTCCATAAGGGTCCAGACGTCTTTATCCCTTACCCTTTTCATGAAGAGGTCGGGCACCGCAACCGCCGGGTGAATATCGTGGGCTTTTTTCCGCTCGTCGCCCGCGTTGGTCTTCACCTCCAGGAAGTCGAGGATGTCCTTGTGCCAGATGTCCAGCGTCAGGGAGGCGCTTCCCTTTCTCATCCCTAACTGATCCACGTAGGTCATGACATCGTTCAGGATCTTGACCACGGGTATGACGCCGGAGCTGGCACCCTTGAACTTCCTTATGGGTGCCCCCGTAGCCCTCAGCTTTCCGAGGTATATACCCAGTCCCCCTGCGTGTTTGGAAATCTGAGCCGCCTTCTGGACGTTGTCGAATATGTCGTAGAGATCGTCATCGATGGTGAGAACGAAGCAGGAAGAGAGCTGGGGAAGGGGGCGGCGGGCGTTCATGAGCGTTGGCGTGGCTACGGTAACGAGATGTTCGGAGAGCAGGTCGTAAAACTCCATCGCCCACCTTACCCTCTCCTCCGGCTTCTCGGGAACGGCGAGGGTCATGGCTACGAGCATATACATCTCCTGGGGCAGTTCTACGACCCTTCCCTCGCTGTCCCTCGCTAAGTACCTGTCTGTGAGGATCTTGATGCCTGTGTAGTTAAAGTAGAGATCCCGTTCCGGTTTTATGTAGCTACCGAGCAGGGCGAGGTCCCTCTCCGAGTAGTTTTCTATCAGATAGCTCCCGTATATACCCTCCTCCACATACTTTCTCACAAAGGCTGGGAAGCCTTCCGTGTTGTAGGTCTTGTACTCCTTCGAAAGCTCATCCTTGACCTCGTAACCCCTTATGTGAGCCACCTTCTTGTAGAGATCGTAGAGCAGGAGTCGCGCCGCCGCATACTGCCAGTCGGGTGCTTCCGGAGAGACCTTTTCGGCGGCTGTCCTGATCAGAACAGCCTGTATCTCCTCCGTGGTTATCCCGTCCCTGAACTGGATCCGGGCGTCTGTTTCCAGCTCAAGGGGATCCACGTTCAGTCCCTTGAAGGCAAACTCCAGAGCTATCCGGATCTTGTTTATGTCCAGACGCTCCCTCTTACCGCTTCTCTTTACAACTTCCATGGCTATCCCCTCCATAGGAGCATTTTAGATCGGGGTGGGGAATCCCGTAGTTTTCCTATTTCGTTGCCGTAGCGCTCTTTTTTAACGGAGCTGGAAAGTCTTTCACAGGCTTGGACTTTCCGTCCTAATATAGATAGATAAAGATGAGGAAGGGATGTGCGGATCTGCCCCTCCACAGCGGGAAGGCTCCCCCCTGGCTGTTCGAGAGGATGGTGAAGCTTTCCGAGAGCATAGTGGAGCTGATAGTTCTGGAGCACGGCACGGAGGTTTTCCTCAGGAGGCTATCCGATCCCTTCTGGTTTCAGTCCCTCGGATGCGTGCTGGGCTTCGACTGGCACTCCAGCGGTGTAACCACAACGGTCTGCGGTGCTCTGAAGGTTGCCCTCGGGAGGATAGGGGGGGAGGTAGGTCTGTTTGGGGCGGGGGGAAAGGGAAGATCTGCCCTGCGAACCCCTGAGGAGCTGAGGGAGATCGGTGAGCGGACGGGCGCCCCTGTGGAGAAGCTCATAGACGTGAGCAGGCTCACGGCGAAGGTCGACAGCAGTCTGGTTCAGGACGGTTACCAGCTTTACCACCACGCCCTCTTCTTCGACAGGGAGGGGAGGTGGTGTGTTGTTCAGCAGGGGATGAATCCCGAAGCCGGCTACGCCCGGCGCTACCACTGGCTCGGTGAAGGACTCGGAAGCTTTGTGGAGGAACCCCACAGCGGTATATCCGCCGACAGGGTTCACAGGAGGATAAGGCTTAATCTGACGGACGTTGAGGCGGGGAGAACCCGGAAAGGCATACTGGAGCTTCTTAGAAGCGGGGATCTCCTTAAGGAAGCTGAGAGGGTGAGACGACTGAGGCTCCCGCCCAGGCACTACATAGACCCCTCGGATCTCGACATCAGAAATCTCGAGAGAACCTTCAGAGCCCTGGAAAGCTCCATCGACGGTCTGGAGGATCTGCTTCGGATAAGGGGTGTTGGGCCAAAGACCCTGAGGGCGCTTGCCCTTGTGAGTGAGATAGTTTACGGTGCTCCCCCCTCCTTCAGGGATCCTGCAAGATACTCCTACGCCCACGGGGGAAAGGACGGGCACCCCTATCCCGTGAGAAGGGACGTTTACGATCTGACCCTGGAAACCCTCAAGAAAGCCATAGCGAAGGCGAAGATCGGCGAGAGGGAAAAGGTAGAGGCTATCAGGAGGCTTTCAAGGATACTCGACGACTGAGAAAAGGTCCCTGAAGAACTCCGGATAGGAAACCCTGACGCAGTCCGGATCGTCGATGAGGGTTTCTCCCTCAGCCACAAGCCCCGCCACCGCAAACGCCATAGCTATTCTGTGGTCTCCGTAGGTTCTGATCCTTGAACCCCTGAGGCGGCTCACTCCTTCGATGGCAAAACCGTCCTCGAACTCCTCAACGGGGACACCCATCTTCCTGAGGTTCTCCACCACAGCCCTGATCCTGTCGCTTTCCTTTACCCTCAGCTCCCGGGCTCCCCTCACCTCCGATCTTCCCTCTGCAAGAGCCATAACAACTGCAAGAACGGGCAGCTCGTCTATGAGGGCGGGGATCTCATGGGGGTGGACGGTGATCCCTCTCAGGGATCCTCCTGATACGATCCTCACGTCCGCTACGGGCTCTCCTGAGATCTCCCGTTCGTTCTCGTAAACCACACGTCCTCCCATCTCCCTCAGCTTCCTGTAGAAACCGTCCCTTGTGGGGTTTACAAGGACATCCCTCAGGAGGAGCTCCCCTTTGGGAGCGAGGAGGGCGAGGGCACAGAAGAAGGCTGCCGAGGAAGGATCGGCTGGACAGTGGATCTCTGCGGCGGACAGCTCCTGACCTCCCCTCAGTTTTATCAGGTGCCCCTCCGCACCTGGCAGGCTAACCACCTCCACGCCGAAGAAGCTCAGCATCCGCTCCGTGTGGTCTCTGGAGAGAACCGGCTCCGATACCTCCGTTGTTCCCTGCGCCCTCAGCCCTGCTATGAGAAGGGCGGACTTTACCTGAGCGGAGGATCTTCTGTTGAAGAAAGTTATACCCCTCAGCTCTCCTCCCCTGATCGAGAGGGGAAGTCTGTTCCCTGATTCCCTGCCGTCGATGGACGCCCCCATCTCCCTCAGGGGGGAGGTTACCCTGAGCATCGGTCTTCTCCTCAGGCTCCTGTCCCCCGTAAGAACGCTGAAAAAGGGCTGGGTTGCGAGCACACCCATAATCAGACGGGCTGTGGTGCCCGAGTTACCCGCGTTCAGAACGTTCTCCGGTTCCGAGAGGTTGAAGCCGGAGCCGGAGATGCGCAGAACCCCGTTTTGCACCCGCACTCTGACGCCGAGGGACCTGATTATCCGGAGTGTGGCGAGGGTGTCCGCGGAACGAAGCCAGCTGTGAACGAGGGTTTCCCCCCTTGCAAGGGCACCGAAGATGACCGCCCTGTGGGAGATGGACTTGTCGGAGGGGACCCTCAGCTCCCCCTTCACCTGTTTGACGCCACCCTTCAGAAGAAGCTCCCTCACTCTATACTCATCCTCCTGCGCTTTGCTTCCCTCAGATACTCTGTCAGCTTCTCCCCTTCCTCCGCCTCTATAAGATCCCTCAGTTTCTTCAGGGAATCCGTGTAAACGTCCAGCGCCCTGAGGACGTTCTCCCTGTTCTCCAGAAAAATGTCCCTCCACATGACAGGATCGCTACCCGCTATGCGGGTAAAGTCCCTGAAACCTGCACCCGGATACTTGAAGAGATCGACACCGTCCGACATCTCAGTTATCGCCTCCATCAGGGCAAAGGCTACCGCGTGGGGAAGGTGGGACACCGCCCCAAAAACCCAGTCGTGGAGAAGGGGGTCCATAAACTCCACAATTCCCCCCGTCCTCTCCCAGAGAGAGACCACCCTCGCGAGGGCTTCCCTGTCCGTGCGGGAGGTTGGCGTTACGATGATCTTCTTCCCTTCGAACAGCTCCGGAAGGCTGTGTTTTACCCCTGACTTCTCCGTTCCGGCGATGGGATGGCTCCCCACGTAGGTCTCCCCGAGTATCTTCTCGAGATCGTGAACGAGTTTTCCCTTAACGCTTCCCAGATCGGTTATCAGGGTCCCATCCGGCAGAAGATCCCTTAGCTCCTTAGCTATGTTCCGGAAGGTCCCCACCGGTGAGGCGAGAACCACGGTCTCCGGAGCGAAGCGCCGGACGTCCTCCATACTTACGCTACCCTCGTCCAGGACGCCCATCTCCACCGCTTCGTCTATAACCTGAGGCACTACGTCTATACCGTATATGGGTCCTCTGTAACCCTTCCTTCTGAGGGCAAGGGCGAGGGATCCCCCCATAAAGCCCACGCCTATTATGAGGAGGCTTCCGGACATAGGGAGAATATTAAAACATATCGAGAAGCCTGAACTCCTCCTCCACCTCGGGGGGGATGGGGACGTCCCGAACCTCGCTTCCCACGATCATAACAGCCTTCCCTGCCGTGAGCTCGAACTCCTTTACAAACTCCCTGAACTCCCTCTCGGTCTCCTCCTTGAACCTTTCGAACTCCTCCTCCTCCCTTCTCATACCTTCCTCCATCTCCCTTCTGAACTCCTCGAAGGCTTCCTCCTCCCGTTTTCTGTATCTTATGAACTCCCCCACCATCTTCCTGACGGTGAGGTTGCCCTCCTTGAGGTATATCCCCACCTGGTCCGCCTGAGCGGTTACCATGAAGCGGGTTCCCTTTATACCGATGATCACCGACTTAACCCTCACCTTCAGCCCCCGGCTCTCACCCCTCTTTCTTATCTGAAAGAGGGCACGTCCGTTCTCGAAGTTGACCCTGTCTATCCCCTCTATGTAGAGAACGCTGTTTTCCATAAGAACGAGCTTGTTCACCCCCAGCAGTTTCACAAAAGCCATGGAGGCAAAGTCCGTTTTGAGGATGTCCTTCACGTGGAGTTCGACGGGGGTCTGGGTGATCAGGTTCCCGCTGAGGGAGTTGTTTTTGTAGAGCTTAACCCTTCCCTTTTTCCTGACGACCTCTCCAGCCTCCTCCCCCGAAAGAGCTATCCCGATGAGGAGCACAAGAAGCAGAGCAAACCTCATTATCCTCTCCCTCCTCCTTTCCACCTATTATACAGAGCGTGGGGCACACCGATCAGATCGAAAACCCTGCCGACCACAAAGTTGACCATGTCCTCCAGGCTCTTGGGTCTGTGGTAAAAGGCTGGGCTTGCCGGCACCACAAGAGCACCCGCCTCCGTAACCCTCAGCATGTTCTCTATATGAACCCTCGAGTAGGGCATCTCCCTCACAAGCAGGACGGTTCTGATCCTCTCCTTTAAAGCTACCTCGCAAACCCTGTGGATCAGGTTACTGTTCACACCGGTCGCCACGCTGGCGAGGGTGCTCATGGAGCAGGGCATCACTAAAACCGCTCTGTAGGCGCTCAGCACAGACCCGCTCGATACGGGGGCGGTGAGATCCCTCTCATCGTGGAAGACCGCCTGCGGGAACTCCCTCTTCAGATCCTCGGGTCCCTTGCCCAGCTCTTCCTCCATCACAAGTCTTCCGGCTTCCGAAACGATTACGTCCACCCGACAGCTCTTCGCCAGCTCCTGAAGTGCCCTGTAACCGTAAACGGATCCGCTTGCCCCGGTTATGCACAGGACAAAACCCTCCATCAGAGGAGACTCCTGAGCACGCCGCCGAAGGTTTCAAAAAAGAAGCGGAGCTTATCTTCAGACTCGGGGATCAGAACAACCAGCCTTCCCTCCCTGTCCCTGCCTATCCTTATCTCCGAGCCTGCTCCGGTGGGATCCCTTCTGAAGTCGTGGAAGGCGACCACGCTCTCGAAGGCGGAGATGCGCTCCTCCAGAGCGTAGGGTTCCCCCAGGATGAGGAGGAGGTGAGCGTCTCTGGATATCTCGGCGGAGAGTTTTTTCAGGTAACCGACGGCGATCTCCCTCAGATCCTCCCTCGGGGACAGGACGTTTACCCTCACACCCGAGAGATCCCTTTCCCAGTCGGACTTCCCCCCGCTCTTCTCCGTGAGCCTGATCTCCTCTATAACCATCGTGCTGTCCACACCCTTGCACATGTCGTAAACGTTGAGAAGAGCCACGCTGACCGCCGTCAGAGCCTCCATCTCGTAACCCGTCCTCCCGATCCCCCCCACGGTCGCCCGCACCTCGACGTCCTCCTCGTTTACCCTCACCTGAACCTCCACGAAGTCGACCGTTACAGGGTGGCAGAAGGGGAGCAGATCACCCACCCTCTTGGCTGAGAACACGCCCGTCAGCTGGGTTGCGGACACCAGATCCCC
>DRNB01000150.1 GCA_011375045.1 Aquifex aeolicus | reverse complement strand
CTACTTCCATCTTGTAAGGGAGATGGCGCGCTGTGCCGATCTGATCGCCGTCCTGACCAACGACGCCTGGTTCAGGGATTCGGACGGAACCTACCAGCACATGAGGCACGCCCGGATAAGAGCGGTGGAGAACCGGATGTTTGTAATCTGGGTGAACAACACGGGTCCCTCCGCCCTGATTACGCCGGAAGGCAGGATCCTGAAGGAGATTCCCTACGGAAAGGTGGGTTTCTTCGTTCACTCCTTTCAGGAGTAAAGGCGGGAGCACCTCTCCACACCTTCGACCGATTCGATGGTTCTGATCAGATCATCGAGATGCTCTCTGCCGGAGACGTCTATGGTGAAGTCCATAACGGCTACGCCGTCTCCTGTGGTTTTCGTTACCGACTCCCAGATGTTGGATCCCCCCTCAGCTATGCTTTTGGCTATTTCCGAAAGGATCCCTATCCTGTCCCTCGCGGTTACCCTTATTCTGGTCTTGAACCTCCCCTGAGGCTTCCACTTAGCCCTCAGCACCTTCTCGGGAAAGTTCTCCATTATGTACCTCAGGTTGAGGCAGTTGCTTTCGTGAAGGATCATCCCCTTCCCCCGGGTAACGACGCCGTAGATCTCGTCGCCGGGAACAGGGTTGCAGCACCTTCCCAGTTCGAACATAATTCCGGACAGACCGTCTATGGAAACCTCTCCACCGCCTTCGGATCTCAGCTTCTCGTTCCGGCTCCGCTTCTTCGAGGAGAGCAGGGCGATCAGTTTGCTGGGGGAGAGCCTGCCGCTACCCAGAGCGAGGATCAGCTCCTCTTCACTTCTGAACTTCAGCCGGGCTCTGAGCTTCTCCAGAAGCTCCTCCTGAGGGAGCCCTAAGTTCTCGCGTATCCTTTCGAATATCCTCCTGCCGTCGGAGAGAAACCTCTCCTTCTCTATCTGCTTGAGGTACTGCTTTATGCGGGTCTTGGCTTTGGAGGTAACTACGAACTTGAGCCAGTCCGGGCTCGGTCTCTTGTGGGGGCTTGTGATTATCTCTACCTGATCCCCGCTGCGCAGTCTGTAGTTCAGGGGAACGAGCCTGCCGTTCACCTTGGCGCCCGCACAGTGGTTGCCGATCTCCGTGTGTATGTAGTAGGCAAAGTCAACGGGGGTGGCTCCCCGGGGAAGGACCAGAAGGTCGCCGTGGGGTGTAAAGACGAAGACCTCCTCCGAGAAAAGCTCCCGCTTGAGGCTATCCAGAACCTCGGAGGGGTTCCTGCTCCCCTGAATGTTCTCCACCAGGTTCCTGAGCCAGGCGAATATCTCCTCCCCGTCCGCGGAACCCTTCCCCTCTTTGTAAGCCCAGTGGGCTGCTATACCCTTCTCAGCCCTCAGATGCATCTCCCTCGTTCTTATCTGAAACTCCACCATCCTCCCCTTGTGGGCGACCACCGTTGTGTGGAGGGACTGATAGAGGTTCGACTTGGGAAGGGAGATGTAGTCCTTGAACTTGCCGGGAACGGGCTTGAATACGCTGTGGATTATCCCCAGAACCACGTAGCAGTCCTGAACGCTCTCCACAACTATCCTTACCCCCAAGAGGTCGTGGACCTCCTCCAGATCTATGTTCTTCCTTATGGTCTTCTGCCAGATGCTGTAGAGGTGTTTGGGTCTGTAGGAGATCTCCGCGGAGATGCCGGCTCTCTGAAGCTCCTCCTTCACCCGGGGTATCACAAACTTCCTGAGGTAGTCCTCGAGATCACCGAGGGACTGGTTCACAAAGCTCCTGACCTTCTCGTACTCCTTGGGGTAGAGGTATTTAAAGGAAAGGTCCTCCAGGCTCCTCTTTATCTCCCATATTCCGAGTCTGTGGGCTATGGGGGCGTAAACCTCAAGGGTCTCCTCGGCTATCCTTATCCTCTTCTCCCGTCTGTGGTGTCCGAGGGTTCTCATGTTGTGGAGTCTGTCCGCCAGCTTGACTATGACCACCCTTATATCCTTTGCGGTTGCGAGGATGAGCTTTCTGAAGTTCTCCGCCTGCGCCTCCCTGAGGTTTCTGAAGCGGATCTTTCCTATCTTGGTTACCCCCTCCACTATGTCAGCTACATCCTTTCCGAACAGAGCCTCCAGCTCCTCGTAGGTGGTCTCGGTATCCTCTAAAACGTCGTGGAGGAGTCCACCCACCACCGTGGTGGCGTCCATGCTCAGATCCGCCAGTATCCTCGCAACGCTGAGGGGGTGGATCACGTAGGGTTCCCCCGAGAGCCTCTTCTGATCCCTGTGCTTTTCGGAGATGAACTCGAAGGCACGCTGGATCCGCTCTTCCTCCCCCGGATACCGCTTTTCTATATCCTCCAGAATTTCGCCGGGCTTGAGCTCCTTGAGTGCCATTAGAATAAATATAAGCGCTTCGCACGGGAGGTTAAGGGCAGTTGAGGGTGTCCAAATACCGCCTGCGGGGGCTATGGGCACTCCTGAGGGGCGGGATAGAAATACCCCCGCACCTGAGCTGTGGACAGGGGTTTGGCTCGGGTAGATGAAAGGGATGCTGTTAGACAGACTTTTTGGTTTCCTCTCCAACAACGTGGGGATAGATCTGGGGACCGCAAACACGGCGGTTTACATGGAGGGTAAGGGGATAGTGATGTACGAGCCTTCCATAGTTGCCATAGACGTTAAGAGCCGCAGGGTTCTGGCTGTGGGCAGGGAAGCCAAGGAGATGGTGGGAAAGACGCCGGAGAACATACAGGCTATAAGACCCCTCAGGGACGGGGTTATCACCGACTTCGAGATTACCCAGGTCATGCTCTCCTACTTTATAAGGAGGGCGCTGGGAAGCACCCTGTTCAAGCCGAAACCCAGGGTCGTCATAGCGGTTCCGACGGGCATAACCCCCGTTGAAAAGAGGGCTGTCATAGACGCCGCGAGGAGCGCGGGGGCGAGGGAGGTCTATCTCATAGCGGAACCCATGGCAGCCGCCATAGGGGCGGACCTGCCGGTCGATGAACCCATAGGGAACATGGTGGTGGACATCGGCGGGGGAACCACGGAGATAGCGGTCATATCCCTCGCGGGCATAGTGGTCTCCAACTCCCTGAGGATAGCGGGGGACGAGATGAACGAGGCTATCATCCAGTACATAAAGAGACAGTTTCACATACTCATAGGGGAGCAGACGGCGGAGAAGATAAAGATCGAGCTGGGGAGCGCGGTCATGGAGGAGGAGGAGCGAACCATGGAGATAAGGGGCAGGGACATGACGGGGCTTCCCAAAACCATAGAGATAACGAACCACCACATAACGGAGGCTCTCGAAGACACCATAAACTCCATCATAAACGCCATAAGGGTTACCCTCGAGAGGACACCTCCGGAGCTCGCCGCGGACATAGCGGACAGGGGAATAGTCCTCGCCGGAGGCGGAGCTCTGCTCAAGAACATGGACGACAGGATCCAGCTCGAGACAGGTATAAAGGCTTACTACTGTGAGGAACCCCTCATAGCGGTCGCCCGGGGGGTGGGGAAGGTCCTCGACAACCTTGAGATGATCCGGCGGATAACTATGGAATGACCGGCAGAAGGTTCCATGTGCTTGCGGTTCTCAGCACCCTTCTCGGACTCCTCCTCTTCTTCTCCGAGCTGTCCAGGTTTTCCTACGTCAGGGAGCTGGTCAGGGGTGTGAACACCCTCACCTCCCCCCTCCTCCGGTTCAAGGAGCACGTGGTTTCCGAACTCAGGGAGGAGCTGGGAGCTTACTTCCACCACGTCGACGTGGAGAGGGAGAACATCAGACTCAGGAGGCGGGTAAGGGATCTGCTCCTCACGGAGAAGGAGCTGGAGGCGTGTCTGACGGAGCTGGACAGGCTCAGCAGGAAGGTAGGTCTCACGGACAGGTTCGGACGTCTGAAATACAGCGTTTCCAGAATCGTTTACTACGACCCCTCCGGGTTCGATCTCTTCATCATAATAAAGGGAGGTAAGGACAGAGGCTTCAGGGAAGGGGATCTTGTGGTTACCGAGTCGGCGGTTGTGGGCGTTGTGGAGGCTGTCTTTGGATCGACGAGCAGGGTCATAACCCCCCTAAACGAGAGCTTCTCCTCCTCGGCGGTTCTGAAGGGCAGAGGGAAAAGGTACATATACAGGGGGGGCTATCCGGAGGGGGATCTGCTCCACGTGAACGTGGAGGACAGGGTGAGGAAAAACGATGAGGTTCTCCTCACGGACGTTAAGGGGAAAATACCTCCCTTCCTCCTCGGGAAGGTGGTGCGCGTGGAGAGGGGAAAGGATCCCTTCTTCAGAAGAGTGAAGGTTAAACCCGCGGTGGATCCAAGAAGGGAGGAGATCGTTTTCGTTATAAGGAGGTGAGCTTGATCTACCTTCTGATCCTTATCGGAGCCGTCCTTCTGGAGGCGGTCCTCCTCCAGGTTCTCTTCAAGCCCGGCTTCATGGCGCCGGATCTGCTCCTTGTTCTGCTTCTTGCCAAAGCCTACACCTCGGGAAGGGTGGCGATACTGTGGGCTATGTTCGGAGGAGCACTCCTCGACATGCTCACCGACACCGTGGGGCTGAACTTAGCCCTCGAAGTTCTGTCCCTTTACCTTTTCCTCCTTGCCTCGGAGAGGTTTCTCTTCAGAACGGCTCTGACCTTCCTCCTTCCCGCTGTTGTCGCCCTCTTCCTGAAGAAGCTGGGGGCTATCCTCCTCATGAAGAGCAAGTTCTCCTTCGAAGTCTCCCCCCTCCTCTTTGTCCTCTCCTGGATCCTGGAGATCCTTCTGATCTCCGGCATATACTTTCTCTATCTGAGAAGGAATGAGCCGTCGTAAGTTTCTGTTCCTGCTGAGCGCCCTTGTGGGTGTTTTCCTCCTCATAGTATCGAGGCTCTTTCAGATTCAGGTAATTCGGGGGGAACGTTACAGGGAGCTTTCGAGAAAAAACTACCTTCGG
>DRNB01000149.1 GCA_011375045.1 Aquifex aeolicus | reverse complement strand
GGCTACCTCGGAGCTGAAACGGTCGCCGTCAGATACCCCCGCAGGGGGTTTGTTATGAGGCTTCTGAAGGAGCTTGGCAGACCCGTTGTGGCACCGAGCGCCAACAGGGAGGGGGAACCCCCCGTCAGGAGTGCGAGGGAAGCTCTCATGATCTTTGGATCCAGAGTGGACCTCTACGTGGAGGGAGATGCACCTGCCGGGAAAGCCTCCGCGGTGGTGGATGCCCGTGGCAGGGTTTACAGAAGCGGTGGCTACACTCCCGAGAGTCTGAGAAGGCTGCTGGAGGTCAGCGGTAGGATTCCGTGTCCTGAGCGAGTCCCCTTACGACACCCTCTATCCCCCTGTAAACTTCCGCGAGGGCGGGGTAGTTGATCTTGTCGGGGGTGTCCTCAGAGGAGTGGTAGTAGGGGTATCTGAAGGGAGCTGTGTCCGTCAGCATTACGGCAGGGATGCCCACCCGCCAGAAGGACCACTGATCGGACCAGCCTACGCCCGGGATGCACTCAGGGTAAGCGCCCCCCTCCGCCGGGAAGCTGACCGTTTCCCTGAACAGACTTATGGATCTGTTCAGAAGCTTTGCTGAGGAGGGGTTCCCCACGAAGGCGAGGAAGTTGCCGGTGCTGGGGTACTTCATCCGGAAGAGGAAGTTCAGGGGGTAATCCTGAGAGTTCGGTCTGTCGGTGTAGTAACCGATGGTCTCGAGGCTCAGCATACCGACCACCTTCTCCCCTTTGAGGCTCCGGGCGTAAAGGTAGCTTCCCATCTGGCTGGTCTGAAAGTAGGGGGGTTCCTCGTTAACGAAGAAGACAAAGCGAACCCTTCTCCTGAACCTCGATCTCCTGAGTCTCTCTGCAAGCAGCAGAAGGCAGGATACGCCCGTTCCGTTGTCGTTCGCTCCCGGACTGTGGACCACGCTGTCGTAGTGAGCGCCCACGATGAAGACTTCGTCCCCGACCCCCTCCAGCTCCGCCCAGACGTTCGCCACCTCCTTTCCCTCTGTTTCGTAAGGCTGAACTCCAACCTCGTAGCCCATGTTCCTCAGCGAGCTTTTTATGAAGTTCTCCACGTCCTTCAGGGCTTCGTAGGCTCTCAGAACGTTTCTCTCCACGCTTATCCTCTCGATCCTCCTTCTGAGCGTCTCCGCGAGGTTTTCCATCCCTGCCGCACCTCTTCAGAGATCGACGACCTTGCCGGGGTTAAAGAGGTTCTCCGGATCGAAGAGACGCTTCACGCCTCTGAGTATCTCGTAACCTGTGTCTCCGAACTGCCAGCGCAGGTACTTCTTCTTGGTCAGACCTACGCCGTGCTCTCCGGTTATCGATCCGCTGTGGGAGAGGGTAAGTTCGAAGACTTCGTCGACGGCTCGCTCCGCCCTTTCCTCCTCCTCCCTGTTTCTCCTGTCGTAGAGCAGGTTCACGTGCAGGTTGCCGTCCCCTATGTGTCCGAAGACCACCATCAGAAGATCGTATTTCCGGGCGATCTCCTTCAATCGGGGGAGCACCTCCGGAAGGTGGGATCTGGGGACAACGATGTCCTCGTTTATTTTGCCGGAGCGCAGGTTCCCCAAGGCGGGTCCCAGGTTCTTCCGGGCACCCCAGAGTTTCTGGGCGGATCTTTCGTCGGGTGCGACGCTTACACCCACGTTCATCTCCCTCAAAAGCGCCGAGATAGCCTCCGCCTGCTCCCTGACCGACGAGGGGGTTCCGTCCACCTCTATGAGCAGGAGCGCCGCCACCTTGGGGAGTCCCGCGGGGCTGTAGCTTTCCACCACCTCCACGGCGGAGCCGTCCATGAACTCGAGGGCGGAGGGGAATATACCCGAGGTCATTATTCTGGTAACGGCTCTGCCCACGGTTCTGAGGTCGTCGAAGAGGGCGAGGACGGTTGCCCGGGCGGGAGGCTTTGGAATCAGCTTGAGCGTTGCGGAGGTTATCAGACCAAGGGTTCCCTCGGAGCCGACGATCAGCTTGGTGAGGTCGTATCCAGCCACGTCCTTTATAACGGGGTTACCCGTCCGGAGGAGGCGTCCCTCCTTTATGACTATCCGGAGTCCAAGGACGTAGTCTCTGGTAACCCCGTACTTCAGGCACCTCGGTCCGCCGGCGTTCTCCGCTATGTTTCCCCCTACGGTGGAGTATTTGAGGGATGAGGGATCCGGAGGATAGAAGAGACCCAGCTTCTCGACCCTCCGCTGGAGTTCGTAGGTTACCACACCGGGCTGGACTGTTGCGGTTGCGTTGTCCAGATCTATTTCGATGCCGGTCATCTTCTCGAAGGAAACCGCTACACCCCTGCTGTCCGTTGGAACCGCTCCCCCCGTCAGACCCGATCCGGCGCCTCTGGGGAACATGGGTATCTTCTCCTCGTAGCACAGCTCAACGAGCCTGCGCACATCCTCCTCACTTTCGGGGAACACGACCGCCGAGGGAACCGCTCTCTCTATGGGTATGGGGGTTGCGTCGTAGGAGTAGAGCTTTCTCTCGACCGGAGAGGTTAACACCTTGTCCCTGCCAAGGGCGGACCTGAGCCTGCTGAGGGGATCTTTCTTCAGCACCCTGAACATGGTGAAAAATATATCACCCCTTGCGCACCGTAATTATGTTCGTGAACATGGTCGAGTTGGGGATGAGGATCTTCTCCCCCTCCCTTTCCACAACCGTGTACCTGAGGTTCACCTCGACGACCTTCCCCTCGAAGGCTCCCACCTTTATGGTGTCCCCTATCCTGAAGGGACTGTAAAGGATTATGAGCATCCCCGCCAGAAGGTTGGAGATTATGTCCCTGAGAGCGAAACCCACCGCAAAGCCCGTCAGACCGAGGCCCGCCACGAGGGCGGTGATGTTTACACCTAACACCCCCAGAGCCGTCAGAGCTCCCAGGAGGACGGTTCCCACGTAGAGGGCGTGCCCTAAGAGGTTCAGAACCCGCAGACGGTTCGCCTCCGTTCCCTCGCCGAGCCTCATGACCCTTCCCCGCAGGAACCCTGCCAGAAGGAAGGTGGCACCGAGGACGGCGCCCGCCGTGAGTATCTTCGGAAGTGTTGGGGCGGGATCCATAACAGTTAAAATATAACCGATGAAGAAGTGGATACTGTTCCTCAGCCTTTTGCTTATAATTGCAGTTGTCATGTTCTCCGCTATTCTCTCGAGAATCCCTGTTGGCGACAGGGTGGCGATCGTCAAGCTCAGCGGCGTTATCGTGAACCCTCTTCCTGTGGTCAAGAAGATCGAACGCCTGAGGAGGGACAAAAGCGTAAAGGCTCTCGTTCTGAGGGTGGACAGTCCGGGAGGCTCCGTGGGAGCCTCTCAGGAGATATACAGGGCTCTGGAAAGGTTCAAGGCTGACGGAAAGCCTGTGGTGGTCTCTATGGGAAACGTTGCCGCCTCGGGAGGCTACTACGTGGCGGTTCCCGCCGACTTTATATACGCCAATCCGGGCACCATAACGGGGAGCATAGGGGTTATCATCCAGCACGTCGCTTACAGGGAGCTTATGGAGAAGATAGGCATAAAGGCAACCTCCATAAAAACGGGGAAGTTCAAGGACACCCTCAACCCCTTCAGGGAGCTGACACCGGAGGAGAAGAAGTATCTCAAGGAGACCATCACGGAAGCTTACGAGCAGTTCCTCTCCGCCATACTCAGATACAGAAAGGGTAAGATTTCGGAGGAAACCCTGCGGGAGGTAGCCGACGGCAGGGTCCTCACGGGGGAGAAAGCCTACGAGCTGGGTCTTGTCGACGGCATAGGGGGGCTTCAGGATGCGGTGGACAAGGCAAGGGAGCTGGCGGGGATCCCCACCGCGAGGGAGTTCTTCGTTCCGGAGGAGAAGACGCTGATCCAGAAAGTCCTCGGAGGAGATTTAGAGGAGCTGAAGCTGATAAACTCTTACAGCCCCCTCTTTTATCTGATGAGCTTCTGATGAATGAAGATAGCGGTAGTTTACAACGAAGATCTGACAAGGGTTCTCTTCAGGAGAAAAGCTCCCACAAGGGAGCGTTACAGCCGGGACGTGATCGAGAGGATAGTCAGAGCTTTAGAGGAGGGAGGGCACAGGGTTACAGTTCTGGACGGCAACGTGGACTTCTTCAGCGGGCTGATCGAGTTTGTAAAGGAGGGGGGCAGGTTCGTCTTCAACCTCGCCTACGGGATACAGGGGGAGAGCAGGTACGCCCACATACCCGCCGTCCTCGAGCTCCTCGGCGTTCCCTACACGGGATCCGGTCCCCTTGGACACTCCCTTGCTCTGGACAAGGTGGTTACAAAGATGATCTTCAGGGAAACGGGGGTGCCCACACCCGACTTTCGGGTTCTCTCATCCCCGCAGGAGATCGGCGGGGATCTGAGCTTTCCCCTTGTGGTTAAACCGAGAATGGAGGCTCTCTCCCTCGGGCTGAGGCTCGTCCACAACGAGGAGGAGCTTGCGGATGCCGTCAGAAGCGTTGTGGAGGAGTTCGAGCAGGAAGCCCTCGTGGAGGAGTTCGTGGGCGGGCGTGAGATCTCGGTTAGCCTCCTTGGAAACGGTGAGGAGCTGAGAGCCTTTCCCCCCTCCGAGATCGATTACGGAGACAGGAGGTTTGCGATTCAGACCCATGAGGACAAGCTCCTGAACCCTCCCAGAAAGGTCTGTCCCGCACCCCTTCCCGAGGAGCTGAGGGAGGAGCTGGTGGAGCTGAGCAAGAGGGCTTTCAGAGCCATGCACCTGAGAGATTACGCCCGCTTCGATGTGAGGCTCGATCCGGAGGGAAGACCCTACTTTCTGGAGGTCAACTCCATGGCAAGCCTGAAGCCTTCGGGCTCCTTCATGTGCGCAGCCTGCTCCGCAGGCTACACTTACGAGGAGGTTATCAGGGAGATCCTGCGGACAGCTCTGAGGAGGTACGGAATGGATGCTTGATCTCGACAGAATAGAGGGTGATTTCAGACCCTCCGAGGACGGGAAGTTTGCGGAGGCTGGAAACTGCATGATCTCCACCGCCCACCCCCTTGCCACCTCCGCAGGCGTGGAGATCCTGAGGCAGGGAGGCAACGCCGTGGATGCCGCCTGTGCCGCCGCCCTCGCCCTCTCCGTGTGCGAACCCCAGGCGAGCGGGATAGGTGGTCAGACGATGATGCTCATATACACGGGCAGGAAGATCATCGCCCTGGACGGTTCCTCCCGTGCCCCCTCTCTCGCTCACGTAAGCGCCCTGTATGAGGAGGACAGGTCTCTGGGCTACAGAGCAACCACAGTCCCCAGCACCCTTGCAGTTCTGGGCTACGCCCACAGCAGATACGGGAGTCTTCCCTGGGCTGTCATCTGTGAACCCGCCATCAGAATAGCCTACGAGGGATACCCCATAACGGAGCTCCAGAGCAGACTTCAGGAGAAGGAACTGGAGTCCTTCCACAGGGTGGAATCCTTCTCCGGAGGCAGATACTTCCTGAAGGAGGGAAAGCCCTACAGACCGGGGGAGATCTTCAAGCAGCCGGACCTGGGCGGTCTTTTAGAGGACGTGGCGCGCAACGGATTCACATACTTTTACAGAGGCAGACCTGCGAGGATGATCGACGCGGACATGCGTCAGAACGGAGGACTCCTGCGCTACGACGATCTTGCCCTCATCCCCCTTCCCATAGAGAGAAAACCCGTCTCAGGCAGTTTCAGGGGGTTGAGGATATACACCATGCCCCCTCCGGGAGCGGGCAGACCCCTTGTATACGCCCTCCACATGTTCGACGCGGTTCCTCCCGAGGAACTCCACAGGGACAGGATAGCGCGAACACACCTGCTCGTGGAGGTGATAAGGGAGGCTCTTCTGGAGTGGACAGGCAGACCTTACGATCCCAACTTCTACCCTCAGATTCCCCCTGAGCGCATGCTCAGCAGGGAGTATGCCCGGAAAGTCATCAGGAGGATAGCAGCTTCCATAGACATACACCTGCCCATACGGGAAACCTACGACGAGCGGAGCGGTGAAACGACCCACCTGTCCGTCATGGACGGGAAGGGCATGGTGGTGAGCCTCACCCAGTCCATAGAAAAGGTTTACGGAAGCAAGGCAGCCGCTGAAGGACTGGGTTTTCTGTACAACAACTACCTGGAGGACTTCGATTACAGGAAGGTGGATCACCCCTACTATCTGAGACCTAACTCGGTTCCCTGGGCGAGCGTTGCCCCGACCATCGTCTTCCTGGACGATACCCCCTGGCTCGCCTTAGGAAGCCCCGGAAGCGAGAGGATCTTCTCCGTTCTGACCCAGTTCCTCATGAACGTAATCGATCTGGACATGTCCATGGACAAAGCGGTCAGGGAACCCAGGATCCACAGCTCCCTCGGGGGAAAGGTGAGCCTCGAGGCTGACAGGATAGGGAGGGACGTTCTGGAGTACCTTCAGCGGGAAGGATACAGAATAGACAGAAGGGAAGCCTACTCCTTTTATCTGGGCTCCGTCCACGCGGTTCTCAGAAAGAGAAGGGGAGGCTTTCAGGGGGTTGCCGACGTGAGAAGGGACGGGACAGCGGGAGGATTTTGAGTGAGCTTCCCCTGCCTTCTATCGATACCCCACGGAGGAATCCTCGTTCCCCCCGAGGTAAAGGAGCTTATCCTCCTGAGGGAGGAGGACCTTCTGAGGGACGGGGATCCCTTCACGGGGGAGCTATACGATCTGCCCGCGGCTTCGGTGGTCAGGATGGAGATAGCGAGGGCGGTGGTGGACGTTAACAGGGCACCTGG
>DRNB01000148.1 GCA_011375045.1 Aquifex aeolicus | reverse complement strand
TCCGGAGAACTGCGGATTCAAGGGTGAGTGAGGACAGAGAGCGCTGGAACAGGAGGTATCTGACGGGCAGGGAATCCCCCCTTCACCTTACCCTGTGCAGATTTTACACCCTCGCCAGAAGGGGAAAGGCTCTGGACATAGCCTGCGGAACGGGGGAGAACTCCCTATTCCTCGCCAAGAAAGGTTTTGAGGTTCACGCCTTCGACATATCCGACGTAGCCATAAGACGGGCGAGGAGAAAGGCTAAGAGGGAAGGTGTCAGGGTAAATTTCAAGATCTGCGACGCTGTGAAGTTCTCCTTCATGCCGGAAACCTACGATCTGGTTCTGAACTTCTTTTTCCTCGAGAGGAGGATCTTTCCCAAGATAGTGAGGACCCTCAGGAGGGGAGGGATCCTCATCTTCGAAACCTACAACGTGGAGCACAGGGTCATAAGGCGGGACTTTAACCCCGCCTACCTTCTGAGGAAGGGTGAGCTTCTGAAAGCCTTTTCGGCTCTGGAGGTGCTGTATTACTGCGAGGTTTCCAACGTAACGACGCTCGTTGCCCGGAAACCCTAAAAGAACCACCTTCTCCTTCTGCCTCCCTCCAGCTCCTTCCTGAGGGACTCGTTCTCCTTCCTGAGCTCCGCAACGAGGGCTTCCAGCTCGGCTATCCTCCGCAGGGCTTCCCTCAGTTCCTCGTTCACCTTCTTATACTCTAAAAAGGGAACAAAACCTTCCGAATTACCTTTACGCTGGACATGCTGGAGGTAGTGTCTGAGGGCTTCCTTTATAAAGGCGCTCCTGCTCTTCCCCTCCTCCCGGCACACCCGATCGATCTCCTCAAGGAGGGAGGCGCTCAGCCGTAGAGAGATGACCCCTTTCATGGAACCCTATTTTAACAGATTTCTGTAATACATGCTGACGAAATATACCGTAGTATGAATAAGTTCAGTAAAACAACTTGACCAGCTTTTGTATTACATTGTATTTCCATAATATAATTGCCATTATGTTAACATCCTCGCGGGGAAGGGTTACCTCCGGAGGTAAAGGGGGGTAAACTGATAACTATGCACAGGAGGAACAGGGAGCTTGCCTTCATCTTCGAAAAGATAGCGGACATCCTCGAGTTCCTCGGCGACAACCCCTACCGGGTCGGTTCCTACCGGAGGGCGGCGAACCTCATCTCGGAACTGCCGGAGGACATCGAGGAGATCTACAGGGCAGGCAAACTCGCCAGACTGCCCGGCATAGGAAGCTCCACCCTTCTGAAGATAGAGGAGTTCCTCAGAACGGGAACGGTGAAGAAATACGAGGATCTGAGGAAGCGGGTTCCCGAGGACCTCCTCGAGCTGATGGACGTGCCCGGCGTGGGACCCAAAACCCTCAGGGTGGCTTACGACAGGCTGGGCGTGAGGACGAGGGAGGACTTTCTGAGGGTTCTGAGGGACGGTTCCCTCGCTCGTTTGCCGGGCTTTGGTCCCAAAAAGGTGGAGAACATCCTCAGGGGTATGGAGCTGTGGAGGAGCGCTCAGGAGAGGATACCCCTTCCGGAAGCCTTCCCCATGGCGGAGGACGTGGTGGAGCACCTCAAGGAGGAGAAAAGCCTCCTGAACGTGTCCGTGGCGGGGAGTCTGAGGAGGATGAAGGAGACCATAGGGGACATAGACATCCTCGTTTCCGCGGAGAGGGGAAACTGGAGGAGGATCCACGAACACTTCGTCCGCTATCCAGAGGTAGCCAAGATCCTCGCCAAGGGGGAGACGAAGTCCAGCGTAGTTCTGAAGAGCGGCAGGCAGGTGGATCTGAGGACGGTGGAACCCCTCAACTGGGGGGCGGCGCTCCAGTACTTCACGGGATCGAAGGAGCACAACATAAGGATCAGGGACATAGCGAAGGAAAAGGGTCTTAAGGTTAACGAGTACGGAGTCTTCAGGGCGGACACGGGCGAACGCCTCGGAGGGCAAACCGAGGAGGAGGTCTATGAGCTTGTGGGTATGGAGTGGATACCCCCTGAGCTGAGGGAGAACTGGGGGGAGATAGAGCTCGCCATCGAGAGAAGGCTTCCCGAGCTCGTTACCTTCGAGGAGATAAAGGGGGACTTTCACGTGCATACGGACTGGAGCGACGGGATAAACTCCTTAGAGGAAGTCGTCGAAAGCGCCTACAGACTGGGCTACAGGTACGTGGTTATAGGGGATCACTCCCAGAGCGCGAGGGTGGCTAACGGGCTCACCCCCGAACGCTACAGGAAGCAGTGGAGGAAGATAGAGGAGCTTAACAGGATTTACAACCCGAAGGGTTTTTACATCCTGAGGGGGTGTGAGGTGGACATCCTGCCGGACGGATCCCTCGACCTGCCGGATTCCTTTCTGGAGGAGTTCGATTTCGTGGTAGCTTCGATCCACTCCCGGTTCAATCAGGACAACACCTTCAGGATACTCAGGGCTATGGAAAACCCCTACGTGAACCTCATAGGGCATCCGACGGGCAGAGCCTTCGGTCAGAGGGAGGGCTACCCCCTCGACATGGAGAAGGTTATGGAAACCGCCAGAGAAACGGGAACAGCTCTCGAGGTAAACACCTTCAGGGTCGATCTCTCACCGGAGAACATAAGGCGCTGTGTGGAAAAGGGTGTCCTTCTGGCTGTGGTAACCGACGCTCACTCGGTAGCGCACCTCCCCTACATAAAGATAGGCGTGGGGGTAGCCCGGAGGGGCTGGGCGACCCCCGGGGCGCTGCTCAACACGAGGGACCTCGAGGAGGTTCGAGCCTTTGTAAGGAGCAAGCGCTGAGCTCAGAACCTCCAGCTCACACCCACCGAGAGGGAATTCTGGGCGTTCTTGGCTCCCGCCGTGGTCTGGGCGCTCTGGGTGCAGTTGGTATTGAAGCACATGGTTCCGCTCGCCTCCTCCCTCTTTTCCAGAGCGCGCACGTAGGACAGATCGATCCCGAAGGTGCTGGAGATCTCGTAGCCGAGACCGAGGGTTATGTGGTGCTCGCTCACCGCGGGGAAACCGATCAGGTTGAACCAAGCGACGTTGAAGTCCGTGAAGGGAGCGCTCAGATCGGGGATGCTGTTGGGGTTGTTCCCCTTGGCTCCACCCCTTATAGGGGATCTGCCGTAGTTGTAACCCGCTCTCAGGGCGAGCTTTCTGGTGGGCTTGAACTCCACGCCGAGGGCGTAAACCCACTGATCCTCCCACTGAAAGTCCTTGTACCCCTTGGCTCCACCCCAGTTTATCCAGCGGACATCCGCTCCCACCTTGAGTCCATCGAAGGGGGACAGACCTGCTCCCAGGGCTACCTCCTGGGGCTGCTGCAGCTTCAGATCCTCATAGACACCGTCTCCGTTCGAGTCGAAGACCTTGCGGTAGGTCATGGAAACAGGAGACTGGTAAACGAGTCCCGCGTAAACACCTCCCAGTTTTGCGGAGGCTCCTATCTGGAAGCCGAGACCTATCGTCTGGGACTGTCCGCCGCCGGCGTTCCAGCAGTCCGCGTTCCGATCGAAGGCGGCATCCCCGTCCCTGTCGAAGTTGCACATGAGCGCACCCATGTCGAGGGATCCCCACGCACCGTGGATGGCTCCCGAAACGGTGAAGATCTCGTTTATCCTGTAAGCCACCGCAGGTATGATGCGCATGAACTGGAAGGTCGTGTGCATGTCCGAAAGGTAGGGTGTGTTGAGGGGTGTATCTCCCCCCTGATCCCTGTAATCGACCCCCATGCCGGACACACCGAAGGCACCAAGACCAAAGGTGAGCCTGCTGTTTACCCGGTGAACTATGCCGATCTCGGGAACCAGAAAGAGGTCCGCCTTGCTCTTCACCCATCCCGAGCTACCGTAACCCGAAGCGCTCATGTCCACCTTTCCCTTCACCTGGGGCATGAAGAGGATGCCTCCGAACTGAACCGTGAACTTACCCGGATACTCAGCCATCCAGGCCGGGTTTCTGAACAGCGAGTCGACCGCTCCCAAGGGCATACCTACCCCTGTGCCACCCATTCCCCGCGAAGC
>DRNB01000147.1 GCA_011375045.1 Aquifex aeolicus | reverse complement strand
GTGTGCCCTGAGGGAGCCTACGTTACCCAGAGCGGGGCGAAACCCGAACAGCTCATCGTTCTCACAAAACCCGTGGGAACCGGTGTGCTCGTAAAGGCTCTGAAGGAGGGAAGGATAAAGGAAGAGGATATTCCTGAAGCTGTGGAGAACATGCTCAGGCTCAACGACAGGGCATCCCGGCTTATGCTCGCCGTGGGGGCAACCGCCTGCACCGACGTTACAGGTTTCGGTTTGCTGGGGCATCTCTGGAACGTGTGCAGAAGCTCAGGGGTGGGCGCTGAGCTGGTCTTTGGGGAGATCCCCCTTTACGAGAGGTCCGTAGCGCTGGTTAGGGAGGGAGTTTACCCCCGCGGGGCTGTGGACAACCTCCGCTTTGTGGAGGACGTTCTGGAAACAGAGTTAGAGCGCTGGAAGCTCCTTCTTCTGACGGATCCCGTTACCTCAGGAGGACTGCTCTTCACGGTGGACAGAGAGCGAAGGGAGGAGCTGTTCAGAAGGGCGCGGAAGCTCGGGGTGGACTGCTGGATCATAGGGGAAACCACCCCCGAAGGCAGGATAAGGGTGGTTCAGCGATGAGATGGCGCGATCGTCTGACTTCGGCTCCGGAAAAGTGCGGGGTTTACCTCTTCAAGAGGGGAGGAAAAACCCTTTACGTGGGAAAGGCAAAGAACCTGAAGCGCAGGCTCCTTCAGCACCTCAGACTATCGGAAACCGATGTCAGGGAAGCTGCCATAATCGGGGAATCCACAGATATCGAGTGGATCGTAACCGAAAGCGAGTTCGAAGCTCTTGTGCTGGAGATCGATCTTATCCAGCTTCACAAACCCAAGTTCAACATCCTGCACAAGTACGGAGGGGGATACCCCATGCTGCTTCTGACGGAGGATCCCTTCCCCACGGTCAGGGTGGTCAGGGGAACGGAGCACCGGGGCGTGCTCTTCGGACCCTTCCTCCAGTCGAGGAAAGCGCACAGGGTAAAGAGGTTGATCCACAGGCTCTTTCGTCTGAGAACCTGCGACCCCATGCCTCTCAGAAAGGAACCCTGCATGGATTACCATCTTGGTCTGTGCTCGGCTCCCTGTGCGGGTCTGATAGAGGCTGAGGAGTACGCTCTCAACGTCGCCTCCGCAAAAGCTCTGCTCTCGGGACAGGTGGCTGAAATTCTGCCCGAACTCTACAGGAAGATAGAGGAGTTTTCCTCCCGGATGATGTTCGAAAAGTGCGCTCAGCTGAGGGATCAGATAGAGGCTCTCGAGAACATGGCAAGAGGTCAGGCTGTCAGCGCGCTGCCCTTCAGCTCCGCCGACCTCTTCTACAGGCTGGGTCCCTCCCTCGGGCTGTTCCTTGTGAGGGGAGGCAAGCTCCTCAGCAAAAGGATCTACAGCTTCAGGGGGGACGGGGAGATCGAGGAGTTTGTTCTGGGCTACTATTGTGCCAACCAGATCCCGGAGGTGATCCTGACCAACTTTCCCCTGTCCGCGGAGGTGAAGAGGTGGCTCAAAAGCAGGAAGCGGGGAGAGGTGAAGTTCCTGAGGAAGATCCCCTCCAAGCTCGAGGATCTCGCCCGGGAGAACTTAGGGGAGGAGCTGAACCTTAGCCTCGCTCCGGAGGAGTTCGAGAAGAAGCTCGGGATCGG
>DRNB01000146.1 GCA_011375045.1 Aquifex aeolicus | reverse complement strand
GTGAGGAAACTCGCCGAGAGAACCTCAGAGTCAGCCAAGGATATAATCGAAATCATCGAAGGCATAGGAGACTCGACCGCCCGGGCGGTGGAGCTCATAACGGAGATCCTGGAGGCTGTGGAAAAGGGAATGGAAGTTTCCGACAAGGCGAGCGAGGCTATCTCCGCTCTGGCTGAAAAGATGAAGGATGTGGAGGAGAGAATATCCGCTCTGACAGCGGCTGGAGAGGAGGAGGCGAGCACAGCCAACCAGCTCGCCCAGTCCGTTCTGGAGGTGAGCTCCCTTGCAGACGAGGACAAGCAGAGGGCGCAGGAGCTGAGAAGAATCGCCAGCGAAACCATGGAGAAGCTGAAGTTCATGCTCGAGGACCTTCAGAGGTTCCAACTCGACGTCTTCAGCATCGAAAGGGCAAAGGTGGCTCACAGTATGTGGAAGCTCAAGCTCCTCAGGTTCGTGGAGGGAGAGCAGGATGTGGACTCCTCCGAGTTTGTGGACCATACCCAGTGCTACCTCGGTAAGTGGTATTACTCGGAAGGCAGAAAATACTGCGGACACCTTCAGAGCTTCAGGGATTTAGAGGGACCCCACATAGAACTTCACAGGCTCGCCCGGGAGATATACCAGCTGAAGCAGGAGGGAAAGATCGAGGAGGCAAGGGATAAGCTCCTCAGGATAAAAGACGTCGCCAGACTTATAAGCTACGGTCTCGACAGGTTAAAGCAGGAGTGCAGCAGTGCCGATAACATATAGTCGGAGGAAGGTGTGATGGCTCAGGAGAAGATCTCGGAGTGCGTAAAGTATATGGAGGAGCTCTCCAAGCTTACGGAAAATCTGATGAAGATAGCCAAACAGTCGAACCTCCTCGCCCTCAACGCTGCCATAGAGGCTGCTCGGGTCGGTGAGTCCGGAAAGGGGTTCGCGGTCGTCGCCTCTGAATTCAGGAAGTTAGCGGACAACACATCGAAGCTTTCGAAGGAGATAAAAAACATAGTGGAGCAGCTTTCCGAAACCCTCAAAGGGGAGGAAGAGGATGTTGCCTGAAAAGGAGGGAGCGCTTCCGAATATTCTGGAAACGGGAAAGAACGAACTCGAGATAGTCGATTTCCGGATATACGAGGACGGTCCGGAGGGAACCTACGAGTGGATATTCGGTGTGAACGTGGCAAAGGTCAGGGAAGTTCTGAGGATGCCCGAGATCACCAGAATCCCCAATATGCCCCCTCAGGTGGAAGGTATGGCGGAGATAAGGGGCAAACTCATTCCCGTTATAAGCCTCGCTAAGTGGATGGGTGTGGAGGAGAAGCCAGAGCGCAAAAAGTTTCTCCTCCATCTGGAGTTTCTTAGGGAGAACGTGGGTGTTATAGTTCACGACGCGAAGAGGATCAGAAGGATCTCCTGGAAGGACATCAAGAAGGCGCCGGATACCCTGAATATGAAAATGGGCGGCAGAATAACGGGTGTGGTGGACACCGAAGACGGGCTCCTGATAGTCCTCGATTTCGAGGGAATACTCCACGACATAGGACTCCTGAAAGTGTTTCACGAGGCGGAGGCTTACGAGAAAGCTCAGAAGCTTTCGAGAACCTACACCGTTCTCGTTGCGGAGGACTCCACGGTTGCCCGGAAGATCATAAAGGATCTCCTCGAAGCGGCCGGGCACAGGGTCATCGCCGCCGAGGACGGTCTGCAGGCTTGGAACCTGCTCAACGATTACCTTCAGAAGGCTCAGGGGGAGGGCAAATCGATCAGGGATTACATACAGGTGGTCATAACGGACATCGAGATGCCCAACATGGACGGGCTGACCCTGACCAAGAAGATAAAGGAAACCGTAGGGTTAATGGGACTTCCCGTCATAGTCAACACAACGCTGAGCGACGACTCCAACAGACAGAGAGCCTTCAGGGTGAACGCGGACGGTTTCATAGTGAAGT
>DRNB01000145.1 GCA_011375045.1 Aquifex aeolicus | reverse complement strand
TCGACAGAGCACCCCACAGGGCGCTTCTCAGAGCCTGCGGGCTCACGGAGGAGGATCTTCAGAAACCCTTCGTGGGGATAGCCAACTCCTACATCGACATAATCCCCGGACACGTTCACCTGAGGGAGTTCGTGGAACCCATAAAGGAGGAGATACGAAGAGCGGGGGCGGTTCCCATAGAGTTCAACGTCATCGGGGTCGACGACGGGATAGCCATGGGACACTACGGAATGCACTACTCCCTCCCCTCCAGGGAGCTTATCGCAGACTGCATAGAGACCGTGGTTCAGGCTCACCAGCTCGATGCTCTCGTCTGCGTGCCCAACTGCGACAAGATAGTGCCGGGAATGCTGATGGGTGCCCTGAGGGTAAACGTGCCCACGGTTTTCATCAGCGGAGGACCCATGCTCGCAGGGGAGTTTGGCGGGAGGAAGATCGACCTCATATCCGTCTTCGAAGGTATAGGTCAGCTCAAAACGGGAGAGATAACGGAGGCTGAGCTGAAAGCCATAGAGGAGAGCGCCTGTCCCACCTGCGGGAGCTGCGCCGGCATGTTCACGGCGAACTCGATGAACTGCCTGACCGAGGTGCTGGGGCTGGCTCTGCCGGGCAACGGAACGATCCCCGCCGTCGATCCCCGGAGGGAACTGCTCGCAAGGGAAGCGGGCAGGAGGGTCGTGGAGCTTCTCCGGGAGGGTCTCAGAGCCCGGGACATCGTTACGGAGGAGGCTATAGAGGACGCCTTTACCGTCGACATAGCCATGGGCGGTTCCACAAACACGGTCCTGCACCTCCTGGCTATAGCCAGGGAAGCCCGGATAGAGTTCGATTTGGCGAGGATCAACGAGCTATCGAAGAAAACCCCGACCATCTGTAAGATAGCTCCCTCTTCGGAGTTTCACATAGAGGATCTCGACAGAGCGGGAGGCGTGCCGGCGATCCTGAGGGAGCTGTCGCATAAGGAGGGACTCCTCCACCCTGACAGACCGACCGTGAGCGGTAAAACGATCGGGGAGATAGCGGCGTCCGCTCCCGAAGCCGACGGTGAGGTGGTGAAGAGTATAAAAAGCCCCTACTCGGAGGACGGAGGTATAGCGATCCTCTTTGGAAACCTCGCCCCCGAAGGAGCGGTCGTTAAGAGCGCCGGCGTCGTGGAGAGCATGATGAGGTTCAGGGGAAGGGCAGTGTGCTTCGACTCGGAGGAGGAGGCTATAGAAGGTATCTTGGGGGGAAAGGTAAAGCCGGGCAGCGTGGTGGTGATAAGATACGAGGGTCCCAGGGGGGGACCCGGTATGAGGGAGATGCTCTCCCCCACGTCCGCCATAGTGGGTATGGGGCTGGGTGAAAGCGTGGCGCTCATAACCGACGGTAGATTCTCGGGGGGAACAAGGGGAGCCTGTGTGGGACACGTAGCGCCCGAGGCGGCGGCGGGGGGACCCATAGGCGTCGTCAGGGACGGGGATGAGATACTCATAGACATACCCGGCAGAAGGATAGAACTCCTCCTCCCCGCGGAGGAACTCCGGGAGAGGCTCAGGAACTTCAAGCCTAAGAAGAAGGAGATCCCGAGTCCCTGGCTCAGGAGATACGCCAAGCTCGTTACCTCCGCCTCCAGGGGTGCGATCCTGTCCGACGATCCCTGATGGCTCTCTTTGTTCTCTTCTTTTTCCTCTTCTACATCCTCGTTCACTACTACGCTTACAGAAAGATAACCTCCTCCTTCAGCGTAAGCAGGTTTACAAGGAGACTGCTGACAGTTTTCTTTGCCCTCACCACGGCGTCCCCTATCCTCTGGAGGATGTTCGACAGGGAAGGACTTACCGAAGTCTCCCGGTGGACAGCTCTGGCCGCCCTCCTGTGGATGGGGTTTGTGATCTACTTCTTCCTCACAGGCATAGCTGTGGATCTGCTCGGCAGACTCCGTCCCCTGCAACCCAGAAGATCCTTTCTCCTTACCCTTAGCCTCACGCTCCTCCTGTGTATATACAGTCATTTAGAAACCTACCTCCTTCAGGTGGAGAGGTTCACGCTGGAAACCCCCAAGATACCTCCCGGCAAAGAGGTAAAGATACTCCACATCTCTGATCTCCACCTCGGACCTGTTATGAGGGAGGACAGGATCGAAATGGTTCTGAAGGTTTACAGGAGGGAAAAACCCCATCTGGTCGTGGCGACGGGGGACATGGTGGACGGAAACCTGAAGGACGCCTACCATTTAGCGGATATGCTCTCGCAGATGGATCCCCCCTGGGGTAAGTTCGCGGTGGTGGGGAACCACGAGTACTACGCCGGTCTGGAGCACTCGCTCAGCTTTCTGAAGAGAGCAGGTTTCAGAATACTGAGGGGGGAGGTGGTTACCGTTGCCGGGCTACTGAACGTGGCGGGGGTCGACGATCCGGACGGCGAGCGCCTCGGCTACAGGGTGTTCACCGATGAGCTGGAGGTTCTCAGGGGAGCGCGGCGGTCTCTCTACACGATTCTCCTCAAGCACAGGCCCGTCGTTCAGCGGGAGGCTCTGCCCTATCTGGATCTGGTCCTTGCGGGACACTCCCACGGTGGAGTTCTCTTCTTTGTAGGTTACACGGTTCTGAGGATCCTCTTCGAAACAGACAGAGGTATAAAGGAGCTCGCCCCCGGCAAATTCATAATAGTGAGCAAGGGTGTTGGAACGGGTGGTCCTCCCATGAGACTGCTCTCGCCTCCCGACGTGGTGGTTGTAACCCTCAGAGGTCGATCTCTATGAGCTTCCGCCGGGAGCTCTCCCCCTTCAGAATCCTGACCCTCGACCTGCTCACCCCGAAGTGCTCCGCCAGAAGCTCCCTGACCCTTTCATTGGCTTTCCCCTTCTGGGGAGGAGCGCTGACCCTTACCTCCAGCTCGTCTCCGGACAGCTCACGAACAGACTCCTCCCTTGCCCCCGGCCTGACCCGGACCTTCAGGATCACTCCTCGGGAACCTCCCTCTCGCTTCTGTACAGGACAGTGTAAACCACGGTGAAACCGTCTATACCGTGCTCCCGGGCATGGGTTACCTTCACGTCCAGAACCTCTCCCCCCTCCTCGTATATGGCGTCGAGAACTTCGTTCAGCTTTTCGGTTATCTCCGACGTGGTTCCCTCTATATCCACGACCAGCGCGTTCACCCTCATGAGCTTCATTATACAGCTATCATATAAACCTATGAAGCTGCACGTTCCGGCAACCACAACCAACTTCGGATCCGGCTTCGACACCTTCGGACTCGCCCTTAGCCTGCACAACACCTTCGAGTTCGAGGAGAGCGACGCCTTCGGCGTGGAGATAGAAGGGGAAGGCAGGGACCTTCCCACGGACGAAAGCAACCTCGTGATAAGGGTTTACAGAAGAGCCTGTGAGGTGTTCGGAGTCAGCCCAAAACCCTTCAGGCTGAAGCAGATCAACAGGGTTCCCCCCGCGAGGGGTCTGGGATCCTCGGCGACCGCCATAGTGGGTGGGGTAAAGGCGTGTGTCCGGCTCCATAGCCTCGATGTCGGTCTGAAGGATATGCTCAAGGTAGCTTTCGAGTTCGAACCCCATCCCGACAACTTGGTGCCCGCCTTCGTGGGAGGCTTTGTAATCTGCGTTCAGAACGGGGAGCTGGTTTACAGCAGACTCCCCTTCCCCTCTGACCTTTCCCTGATCTTTGCGGTTCCGGACTTCGAACTCTCGACGGAGGAAGCAAGAAGCGTGATAAAAAGGGAGATAGCCCTGAAGGACGCTGTCTTCAACATTCAGAGAGCCAGCCTCTTTGTGTCCGCAATACTCACAAAAAGATACGAACTTCTCAGAACCGCCGTGGAGGACAGACTACACCAACCCTACAGAGCTAAACTTGTGAAGGGGTTTACAGGAGCTCTGGAGGAAGGCTACAGAGCGGGAGCCTACGCCGTGTTTCTGAGCGGCGCCGGCCCGGCCGTCTGCGCCCTGACAGCGGAGGGAAACAGGGAAAGGGTGGAGGAAGCTCTGAAAAAAAGCTTCGAAGAGGAAGGTGTGAGGGTGAAGATCCTGAAGTTATCCCCGGAAAACAGGGGAGCTTACTGGGGGTAAGAGCTCATTAACTCGCTCTGAAGACCTTTTTCACGAAAAAGCGCGGTGTTCTGAACCTCACTATCCTGAAGTAAAGCCAGGTGTAGAAAACAACGAATCCGAGGGAGCAGAGAACAAGCACAGAGGTACTGTTCCAGAAAAGAACCGCAGGGATAAAGCACACAAGCTCCAGGATCCAGAGGAAGGGTGAGGTGTAGTAGTTTCTCTCGGTAGGATTCACCACCCTGCCCAGGAAGAGCTTGACCACCCTCCTGTACACGAGCTGGTGAAAGTGGAGAGCGTCGGGAAGGTGGGGAGAGTAGTTTTTAAGAAACCTCCTCCTGTAAACGGAAAAGAGGGTTTCCCACACCGGATAGAGCACAAGGAGGAAGGGAAACCAGGGGGAAACGTCAGGGTATCTGCTGACGAGGAGAACACCCGTAACCGCGGCGGTGAAGCCGAGAAAGTAGGCTCCTCCGTCCCCGAGGAATATGTGTCCGTTGGGGTAGTTCCACAGAAAGAAACCAAGGGTCGCCGAGAGCGCCGTGAGGCTCAGGTAGAGAAGGAAGTAATCCCCCTTCAGGAAGGAAACGTAGGCGTAGGCACCAAAAACGAGGATGGCGACGCCGGAGGCGAGTCCGTTGAACCCGTCTATTATGTTAAAAGCGTGGGAGACCCCAGCCACCGCAAAGGAGGTGAACACAAAGGACACGGCGGACAGCTTCAGCAGATCATCGAAGAGGGGAAGGTCCACCCGGGTAACCGAGGCGGAGAGAAGGAGGAAAGCCAGCGCGCCGGAGAAAACCCCTCCCAGAAGGCGCCACTTGGGAGCCACGCGCCGGGTCGTATCCTCGAGGATCCCTCCCACAAAGACAGGGAAGGCGGAGATCAGGAAGAGAAGGAACTCCTTCGCAAAAGATTTACCCGCTCCGTAAAAGGAAAGGGAAACCAGCAGGAGGGAGAGGTAAATAGCAATTCCCCCCGTCCGCGGTGTAGGCTTCTCATGAAACTTCTGGGGTCCCTCCCCCGTGTCGTGAAAGAAACCCAGCTTTATGAGAAACACACACAGCAGGAAACTGGCAAGAAAGGCTATGATAAGATACAGCATTTAATTTATCATATCCACAAACCTGCGAAGTCCCTCCTCCCAGGGAGGAAGCTTTACCCCTTTTCTGGTTCCCAGCACACTCCACAGGGGTCTCTTGGCTCTGGTCGGGAAGGCTGTGTGTTTGACAGGCTCTATATCAGCTTTTAACCCCACAGTTTCCAGTATCTTCACAGCGAACTCATACCATGTGCAGTAACCCTCATGGGTTATGTGATACACCCCGTAGGGGTGTCTTTCCAGAAGAAGCCTCCATATACCCTGAGCAAGATCGAAGGTGTGGGTTGGTACCATATACATATCATCGACCACTCTGAGCTTTTCCCCCGCCTTTGCTTTTTTAAGAATCGTATAGGGGAAGTTTCCCCCTTTCCCCGAAGCACCCGCAACACCGTAGAGACTCGATGAACGGACTATGTAGTATTTTTCGAGGTAGTTCCTTACTATATACTCCCCCGCAAGCTTGGACACACCGTATATGTTTACAGGATTCGGAGCGTCGTCCTCGTAGTAAGGCTCCTTCGTTTTTATCTTCCCGCCGTCAAACACATAATCGGTGGAGATGTGGATAAGAATGGCGTTAGCTTTATCACAGGCTTCCGCAAGGTTTTTAACGCCGGTAGCGTTAACCAGAAAGGCTTTTTCTGGTTCATCCTCACACTGATCTGTTCTGTGAAAAGCAGCAGTATTTATAACTACATCAAACTTTTCCTCACCGGCTAAGAAGTCAAAAACATCTATCCTGTCGGTTATGTCGAAATCACCACGTGTGAAGGTAACCAGATCCAGCTGTGAAGGTGCGGTTTTTACAAGATCCTGACCAAGCTGTCCTCTACTTCCTATAATAGCTACCTTCATATCATAACTCCTTCCTTAAGGAGATGTTTATACCACTCAACAGTAATTGTCCTCGGATCATCAGGATCTACTTTACCCGATTTTAGCGCCTCCCATATCTCTACCGCTCCCTTTTCTGCATTGTATTGCGGTTCAAATCCGAGCTTCTCCTTTATCTTCTTAAAGCTTACCCTGTAACTGCGATGATCCGGCAGACCGTACCATTCGTACTCAAAAGGAATACCTATGGCTTCCGCAACCCTTTTTGCAAGATCAAATATCTGGTAATTCTGTTCATCGGAACCCACATTGAAAATTTCCCTGTTAACCTTACCTTGAGGTGCCTCAAGCACCTTTATCATTGCAGAGGATGTATCCCTCACATGAACAAAGGGTCTCCACTGGGTTCCATCCCGGAGAATAGGAATTTTTCCATTCTTAAAAAATCCCTTTACCATACCGTTAATCGCAAGGTCAAAACGCATCCTCGGAGACAGTCCGTAAACAGTTGCCTGACGCAAAATTACAACTGTAAATCTATCATCCGCCAAGTTTATTATGTCTTTCTCCGCCTTGAGATTTGCTTTTGCGTAGGTTGTGAGAGGATTAGTATCCGAAGTCTCATCTACAACCTCATCCTGAAAGCCGTAAACACTGCAGGAAGAGGGAAGTATATATCTTTTAACACCCATCAGTTTGGCAAAAGTCGCCACCCTGAAACGCCCCAGATAGTTTATTGACCATGTTTTTACAGGATCCAGCTCACCAGCGGGATCGTTTGAAAGAGCAGCAAGATCTATAACCGCATCAACATCCCTAAGAATTTCCTTTTCAAAAAACCTTATATCAGCTTCCAAGATGTTAAGACTCCCGTTGGAGGAAGGAAGCTTGTCCTTACCGAAAAAGAACCTGTCAAGAGCAAGGACGCTGTACCCTCTTTCAATAAGCATGGGAACCAGAACGCTACCTATATAGCCACCTGCACCTGTAACGAGCACCCTCATGAATTTCCTCCGTAAACAAAATTATTTTCGGCTTCCTTTAAAGGGGGAAGGTTTCTATCCTTTTCAGAAAGGATAGGCTCCTTTAAGGGCCAGTTTATGGAAAGATCTGGATCATTCCATATAATTCCACGATCAAGCTCCGGTGCGTATTCTTCCGTTACCTTA
>DRNB01000144.1 GCA_011375045.1 Aquifex aeolicus | reverse complement strand
TCGTAAAGAGCCTTCTGAAGCTCCACCAGCTCCGATATTCCCTTGAGGGCGAGGTCCAGAAGACTGTCGAGCTCGTCCCGGGAGAAGGTGTGCTCCTCCCCCATCGCCTGAACCTCCGAGAACCTCCCGCTTCCTGTTCCGACAACGTTCATGTCGACGGTGGCGAGGGAGTCCTCTTCGAAGTTGAGATCGAGCATGGGTTTCCCTTCCACTATCCCTACGCTCACCGCGGCGACGAAATCCTTTACGGGAACCACCTGAAGAATCCCATCCTCGTAGAGTTTGATGAGGGCGTCCGTAACCGCCACGAAGGCTCCCGTAATCGAAGCGGTGCGCGTTCCCCCGTCCGCCTGTATAACGTCGCAGTCCACCCAGATCGTCCTCTCCCCGAGCCTGCTGAGATTCACCGCCGTTCTCATAGCCCTCCCTATCATCCGCTGTATCTCGTGGGTTCTTCCGCTTATCTTCCCCTGAACCGACTCCCTCACGTTTCTCGTGTGCGTAGCCCTCGGAAGCATGGAGTACTCGGCGGTTATCCAGCCCTGACCTTTGCCCTTGAGAAAGGGGGGAACCGTATCCGTTACAGAGGCGGTGCAGATAACCTTCGTGTTTCCGAACTCTATGAGGCAGGAGCCTTCAGGGTGGTTCAGAAAATCGCGGACTATACGGACGGGTCTTAACTCATCCTCTTTTCTACCGTCTTTGCGCATAGCTGTTTATGTAAAACCTCTCCCTCCTATTTTAGCCTTTTTGCTCCGGGGCGTGCAACTTAAACTATCTCCGGAGCACAGAGGGACTTCTTTTCTTCCATTCCGGCCGGCATGGCTACAGGAGCCATGGTAAACAGAGGCCAGTATGCCGCCGCAACCGCCCTCGGAGCTCCGCGGGTTGAGGCCGGCTCTCAGATTTCCTATATGAGAAATACCGGTGACGCTTTCGGCTTCGGAGCCGCATCCCGGAGGCTGGGGCTCACTCCCTACCAGGCCGCCGAGAGGATGGCTTACCTCTCCACCCGGTCCAACATGGGAACCCTGGAAGGACTTCAGAACTTCGCAAACAGGTACTTCGGGGGGAACCTCGCTGCCGCAAGGGAGTTCATGAGCTACATGAACGAGAGCGGAGCTCTTGCAAGGTGGAGGGCTCTTGCGAACGTTGCCAGGCAGACGGGGATAGCTCCCGGGAATGCAAGCGACAGGGAAGCAGGAATGGCTATGTTCAATTATCTCCAGACCGCTTCTGTCAAGGACCAGTACGGAGACTCTTACAGGCTAAACAACCTTCTTGCTGATCTTTCCAATCAGACGGGGCTCAGCCAGACAGAGATCCTCAGGAGGATGGCGGGAGCCCGGGGCTTTACGTTTACAGACAGGGACGGTTCCGTGAAGACTATGAAGTTCGACGGAAACGGGAATGCGGTTATAGCGAGGAGCGAGAAAGGTATTCCCGGACCTACCAACCTCGGGGACGGAGTCGTCATGCAGTCGGGAGTTGTCAGGACCGAGGGAGTCGGAGACAACATGGTTACCACTTACAGCGGAGTGTTCAGCTACACGGGAAGGGACGGGAAGCAGCACACTCTTGAGGGAAGCGTGGCGATGGACAGCAAGGGGAATGTGGTAAGTATTCAGGGAGCCGGGGGAGCTCAGGTAAGTGATGCCGTGAAGGAAGACTTTATGAATGCGTTTAAAAAAGGAACCTCTGTGGATGCGGGCTATAAGGTTGGGGACTTTGTTCAGCTGCTTCAGGCATATCAGAGGGGGGAAGTATCGGACAGTCAGATGGCTTCCGTTTTCCGGGCTCTGGACTCCAATGACAAGCTTAAACAGGACACTATGGCAGGTATTGCAAGTCTTCTCGGCCGGTGGAAAAGCTCCCAGTACACGTTAACAAAAGGCACAAGTGAGCAGTTTACGGCCGGATTCAGAGGCGGACTCGGTATTGGCGGTTTTAGGGGCAGACCCGGTACCGGCGGTATGGGTGCCGGAGGCAAAGGGGGCCGCGGTTTCGGACTTGAAATGGGAGTGTCCGCAGGCAAGACGTATGGAGCTTCGGAAGGCAACTCAAGGACCGGCTCTTACAACGAGAATATGCTAATCGCATCACAGATAGTGAATAGAGGACTTGAAACATTCAAAAGCGAAGGAGCCGGAGAAGCTGCCGGCCGGATGATGAAAGACATCAAAAAGGTTCTCGAGAGGTACCGGCAGGAGTCCGCAAAAACTAAGGAAGATATCGATGCCGCGGTGGACGACGTCAAACCTATTCAGGTTCTCGGGCAGGCATGGCAGGACGCTAAGGAAGCTAAGGACTGGTTCGGAGGGCAGATTTCCAGAATATTTGAAATGAATCCTGAGGATAAAGCATCGCTTAAGTGGCATCTAAAAAGAGAAGAGCCCGCCATAACCTGGCCCTGGCGGCGTCTTCTGGAGAAGGATTCCACTCTTTACAATTTCTTTTACAAACCCTGGGAGAAGAACATCCCCGGCACCTGATTTACTTTCTTTTTCTTTCAGATCTCCATTCATCCAGCAATTCGTACACAAGGCTTATGTCCAGATAGTAAGGGTGGGAACGGGGATCGTCTCCTATATTTTTCTTCTTGAGGTCTCTCGGAGTGTAAAAGAAATCGTCAACCACATCTTCCCTGGCACCGTATTTGACCAGAAACTCGTAGACCTCGGGGAGTCCTCTGGCTGCAGCAACGTGGAGCAGGGTTTTGTTGCCGCTTAACCTCCTGTTCGGGTCCGCTCCGTAGTCTATAACAAGTCCTACAGTCATAAGACAATCATAGAGCTTCAGTACGAGGAACCTTACCCTGTCTTTCATCTCGTAAGCGGCAGCTTCTATGAGGGCCTTTTTGTATTCGGGATATATTTCTCCTATTACTTCCTCCAGCGGGTCTCTCAGATTTACAATGTGGGGGTTGGCTCCCTTTTTGAGCAGGTACATTGCTAATCCTGTATTGCAGGTCCTTATCGCCGCCTCAAGAGGTGTGTAGCCTGAATACTGTCCCGTGCTCTTTGAGTACCTCAGCTGTTTTGCGTCTACAGGTATCTTCAGCTCTTCTATAAAGTACTTTACGACCGGAGCAACGCCTCTTTCGGCGGCTATATACATCGGGTAGAATCCGCCCGGACATTCACCGATAGGGTCTGCTCCTTTCTTTACTAATTTTTTCACTAAACCCAGATCGCGGTACCTGAAGGACATTTTTTCCAGAGCCTTGCACAGTTCGTATTGAGGAGAGCCTATATCAGGCGGGGCGGCAAAGGCAACAGCTGTAAAAATCAGAGTCAGCAGTATGCGTTTCATGCCACTGAACCTCCCTGTAGAAATTTAGTCTCTTTTGAAAATACTTG
>DRNB01000143.1 GCA_011375045.1 Aquifex aeolicus | reverse complement strand
TTCCTCCTCAGCTCCTCTATTTTGAGCCTCAGATCCCTGTCCTCTAACTTTGCTAAGGGGTCCCCCTTCCTGACCCTGTCCCCCTCCTCCCTGTAAAGCTCCACTATGCGACCCCCAACCCTTCTGTAGGCGACCCTGGTGAGGGAGTCGCTTTCCACAAAGACCGCGTTTGTAACCGCGTGGGTCAGCCTGAAGTGAACCCAGCGCGCGCCTATCAGCAGGAGGGCTGAGCTCACAGCTATCAGAAGGAGCACACCGATCAGCTTACCTTTCCTCATATCCGGTAACCTCGTAGAGTTTGAAGAGGGTCAGCAGGAGCTCGTAAGAGTTCATCTTCAGCGTTTCCTCCGCGGTTGTCAGATAGCTCTGGGCGTCGAGGACCTCCGTGTTTGTTCCCAGTCCGGCTCTGAACTTCTCCTCCGCTATCCTCAGGTGCTCCTGAGCGGATCTGAGCTGTTCCCTGGCAAGCTCCAGCTTTGCCTGAGCTGTTCTCACGTCCTCGAGGGCGGATCTGAGCTCCAGTCTGAGCTTCTCCTCCGCATCCCTGTATCTTTCGAGAGCCTGCCGGCGGGAGATCCGGCTCGCCTCGAGGACCCTGAACCTCCTCAGTCCGCTGAAGAGATTCCATCTGAGGGCGAGGGAGACAAGATACCTGCTCTTGGGAAAAAGCTCCGACTCCTCGGTTCTCTGGAAGAAGGCGGAGAGAACCACCTGCGGGTAAAAGTAAGACTCCGCCAGATCGACGGACTTCTCCGCAACCCGGAGGCTTTCCCTCAGATACCTGAGGAGGGGGCGTCCCCGCAGGAGGCTGAGAAGCTCCTCCTCGCTTCTGGTGGAGATATCCTCGAACTCCCCCATCTCTATCTCCTCGACCCCGTCGACGGTCTCCCCCACAAGGTAGGAGAGGTAATCGAGAGCCTTCCGGTAGTTCGCCTCCGCGGAGGTCAGCTTCTCCCTGACCTCGTAGAGCTTTACCCTCGTTTCGAGAACGTCCTTGTAGGCGACCACACCCTCCCTGTAAAGCTCCTCCACGTCCCGAAGGTGGGAGCGTATCCTCTGAAGGTGCTTCCTGTAGATCTCCACCGAGGACTTCGCCATCAGGGCTTTTATGTAAGCCTCCCTGACCCTGAAGAGCAGGTTCAGCTCCTTCTCCTCTATCAGATACCTCTGGGAGGATTCCAGGAGCCTGCTCATCTCGTACTCCCTGAGGGAGGGAAGGCTGTAAAGCTCCTGAATCAGCTGAAGGGTAAACTTGGGATAGCTTTCCTTCTGAAAGACAAGCTCCTGAGGGGGAAGGGGGGGGAGGGTGAAGGAGAAGCTCTGCCTCCTCGAGAGGTTGAAGGAGGCTTCGAGGTTGATCTGAGGCAGAAACCTGCCGAAGCGTTCGAGTCGCTCCTGACGCTTCTTTTCGAACTCGAGCTTCTCTATCCTCAGCTCCCTGAAGTTTTCGAGCGCCGCTTTTTCCGCCTCCTTCAGGGACACACCAAAGGAGAGGGCGCAGAGGCTCAGGAGTAAACACCAAGCTCTTTTAAAACTTCCTTCCATTTCCCCGTAACCTCTTCCCCTTTGAGGATGAGCAGCTCTATGAGGTGGCGTGCTGTGCCAACGAGTATGTGGGCTTTGATCTCCGAAGGCAGGAGTTCGAGCAGATCGAGAACCTCTCTGGTTCTGACTATAAAGATCTCCTTGCTCTCCCCGTAAAAGTGCTGAAACTCACCGCTGCTGCAGATGGCTTCGAAGAAGAGAATCTTGGCGAGCTCCTTCTCCCTTATCATGAGCTCGAAGGTTCTGAGGAAGAAAAGGTCCTTACCCTCGCTGACCTTACCCTCCCTTATCAGGGAGCTTCCCTCCTCCATCAGCAGGAGGATCTCCTCCCTTACGGATTTCATGAGTTCGAGAAGGAACTCCTCCTTGGTTCTGAAGTAGAGGTAGAAGGTTCCGTGGGCAAGACCCGCCGCTCCCGTTATGTCCGAGATTCTGGCGCAGTGAAAACCTTTTTCGTAGATGACCCTTTTACCTGCTTCGATAAGACGCTCCCTTGTATCGAGCTTCGCTGACTGACCCATCAGTTAGAAATATAGCATACCCTATCCGCAGAACCGTTGCCTTCAGAGATTCAGCCGTCTGTTCAGCCTCAGAGCTTCCCGGTCTATATCCTTGAACTCCTGCGCCCTTGAAAAGTCCTCGATATAGAAACGCTCCCTGTCGTAGGCAACAAAACCTGACCTCTCCCCTGAGGTGAGCGCCTCGACCGCTATCTCACCGAACTTCATTCCCATGATCCTGTCGAAGTGGGTGGGGTTCCCGCCCCTCTGAAGGTGTCCAAGAACGGTAGCTCTTATCTCACCGTACCTCTCCCCGATCTCGGCGAGCAGATACTCCCTCAGCTCCTCGGCTCTGCCGTATCCTTCCGCCATGACGATTATAAAGTGAAGCTTACCCATACTCTTTGCCCTCATCACCTCAGGGGGGATCCGCTCCCTGGGGAACTCCTCTTCGGGAACGAGGATGAGCTCGGCGCCTGTTGCAAGACCCGCTTCGACGGCTATGAAGCCCCTGTTCCTGCCCATCACCTCCACTATGAAGATCCTCTCGTGGGAGCTTGCGGTGTCCCGGATCTTGTCGATGGCGGATACGGCGTTTCTGAGGGCTGTGTCGTAACCCACACAGTACCTTGTTCCCCCCACATCGTTGTCTATCGTGCACGGCACACCTATAACGGGAATCCCCGCCTCCTCCACCACAAGCTGAGCAGCCTTAAAGGTTCCCTCGCCACCGAGAACTATGAGGGCGTCCACACCCTCCCTGCTGAGGTTCCTGTAGGCGTCCTCCCTGTAGCGATGATCCCTGAATCTGTCCTCCCTGCTGCTGAGAAGTATGGTTCCTCCCCTGTCGAGTATGCCCCCCACATCCCTGCTCGAAAGCTCACGAAAATCCCCCTCTATCAGACCTCTGAAACCCCTCCGAACGCCGAGTACGCTGTGGCCAAGGGAGCTTCCGCAACGGACGATCGATCTGATCACGGCGTTCATGCCCGGGGCGTCTCCTCCGGAGCACAGGACAGCTATCTTCATCTTCTCCTCCTCAGAACAGGGAACCCTGCGATCTTCTGCGCACTATCCTCTCCAGATCACGGAGGATGCTCTTCATCTCGAGCTTTTCGAGTTCACGGGACAGCTCCTCCATATCCGGAGATCCAAGCCTCGTGTCCTCTTCGGAGACCTCCACGTGGACGTCGGTTATGAGCCTGACAAGCTCGTAGGAGAGTTTAAGGCTTTCCCTGTCCGCCTGCGGGAACCTCCTGTGGAACTCCTCCCACCTCTCAAGGATTCCCTCTACACCGCCGAATTCCCTTATCAGCCTGACGGCTGTTTTGGGACCCACACCCTTTACACCGGGAACGTTGTCGATCTTGTCCCCTACAAGAGCTAAGTAATCCGGTATCTTCGAGGGGGGAACACCCAGCTTCTCCTCTACCTTCTGGGGTGTAAAGGTTTCCCAGGTCATGGGGTTGATCACCACCACCCTCTCGCTCACCAGCTGAAGCATGTCCTTATCCGGCGTGTATATCCTGACTTTGAACCCCCTGTCGGAGAACTTTCTGGCGAGCACGGCTATGATATCGTCCGCCTCGTAGCCTGAAACTTCGAAGACCGGCACACCCATCAGCTTCAGGATCCTCCTGATCACCGGGATCTGAACCTTGAGGGGATCGGGTGTCGGAGGACGTCCCGCCTTATACTCCCTGTAAATCTTCTCCCTCTTCGAAGGGACGGGGGAGTCGAAAACAACCGCCAGGTGCCGGGGCTTCTCCGTTTTCATTATGGAGAGGAAGGCTCTCAGAAATCCGTAAACCGCACCCGTGGGAAATCCCTCGGACGTGGTCAGCGGAGGAAGGGCAAAGTAGCTTCTGTATATGAAGGAGGACGCGTCTATGAGGAAAAGGGTCTTCACAGAAGGTATTATAAGGGATGGTGCGCGGGTGTCAGGTGCTGGCTCTGCCAACGGACGCTCCTAAAACATCCTCCTCGGCGAGCTTCCTGAGCTCCTCTAAAAGGTTTTCCAGTCCCCATCTCCTCCGGGCGGAGACGATGACCCCCCTCCCCTCCACAAAAGCCAGGTGGGGCAGGTGGTCTATCTCCTCCTCCGAGGAAACGATCCGATCCACCTTGTTCAGAACGTAAATCACAGGCTTGTCAGCGGCGGACAGCTCCCTCAGAATGTCCTTGACCGTGTGGATGAGATCCAGCCATCTGTCGTCGGATACATCGACCACGTGGAGGAGTATGTCGGCGGTGGTAACCTCTTCCAGGGTAGCCTTGAAGGATTCTATGAGTTCGGGGGGGAGCTTCCTTATGAAACCAACGGTATCTGTAAACAGAAGCCTCAAACCGCCCCCCACAGGACGGGCGGAGGTTTTGGTGTCGAGGGTAGCGAAGGGCATGTTCGCGGTGAAGGTTTCCCTCCCCGTCAGGGCTTTCAGGAGGGTGGACTTGCCCGCGTTGGTGTAACCCACGATAGCCACCCGAACCACCCCCTCCTCCTCCCTCCTCCTGCGCTGATGTCTCCTCATCCTCTTTATCTCCTCGAGCTCCCTCCTTATCCTGTAAATCCTGTGCCTTATGCTCCTTCTCCTCAGCTCCGCTTCCTGCTCACCCGGACCCCTCGTCCCTACGCCTCCACCGAGACGGGAGAGAACCTTACCCCTTCCGTAGAGCCTCGGAAGCTCGTGCACAAGCCTCGCCAGCTCCACCTGAAGCTTCGCCTCCCTGCTCTTAGCTCTTCTGCGGAAGATCTCTATAACCAGATCCGTCCTGTCCAGAACAGTCTTACCCGTGAGCTTCTCCAGATTCCTGATCTGGGAGGGGGTGAGGGGATCGTCGAAGACTATGGTGTCCGCTCCGGTTCCCCGGGAGATGTCCCTCAGCTCCTCAGCTCTGCCCGCTCCCACGTAGAACCTCGCATCGGGTCTGCTCCTGTTCTGGAGGATGTAGCCCAGGCTCTCCCCGCCGACAGCCTCTACGAGATCCTCGAGCTCCTTTATGGACTCCCTCGCGGACTCCCTGCTGACGTCCCTGTTCCATATGCCCACGAGGATAGCCTTCATTTACCCTCCACTATGGTGCTTACAGCGTGTTTGTAGATCAGATTCGGCTGTCCCTCGACGTCCAAGAGTATGGTGTACTTGTCGTGGCTCAGGATCTTCCCCGTGATCCTGTTGCCCCTGATCAGGTAAACGGTAACGGTGCTCTCCTTCGCCTTCAGGTTGTTGAGAAGCTCGTCCTGAACGCTCGCCTCCTTCTCCATGGGATACATGCTCTTTAACCTCCTCGATGCATTTTATTTAATATATACGCACATACCCTCTTCTGTTGCAACAGGAATTTCCATACTTTAAATTATTTTCTATGCTAAAAGATATATGGCAGGAAGCAGGGAGGCTTGAGAGCATATTCCTCGAGATCATAGAGGATCCCACAAAGAAGGAGGTTCTCCTCTACCCCATCTGCTACTGCCAGCTCGTCAGGAAGGAAAACACCTTCGAGGTGGAGCTACCCAGACTTATATCCTGCGCCAACAAGACCTTCCACACCTTCAGGGGAAGATGGCAGGATATCCTCCTGGAGCTCGATCTGTTCCAGCTCCTGACGCCCCGCGGGGACGTGATCTGCGGGAAGGACATCCTCAAGGTTCAGTCTCCGGACGGCTTCAGGATCTCCTTCCTGCCGGAGTACAGGGAGGTGTTCTACGAGGTCTATTCGAAGTTCCTCAAGTACTGGACCGTTCTGAGCAAGGTGTCCAGCTACTCCAAAAGGAACACCCCCGCCGAGGGGGTTTACCTCTCTGCCCTCATATTCAACGAGGAGCTTTACTCGGAGTCGATCCACTTCGCGGGACTTCAGAGCCTCCGGTTTCCCGGAGAGGAACCCTTTTTCTCCGCGGTGAAGCACCTCTCGGAGTTTTACCTCAAGGTCAACGAACGCAGGGAGTTTCCCCTCCCCCTTCTGGAGAAGGCTCTGGCTAAGGTGGAGGAGCTCAGAAACCCCTACTACGGCGTAAACACGGCGAGGCTCAGGAAGGATCTGGAGGGTCTCATCAGGGACGTAACCAGAGGGAGGAGGTACTTCGTTGTCAAGATCAGCTTCACGGTCAGCTCCGAGCGCAGAAAGGGATCGCTGAGAAGCTTTCTCGAAAGGCTCCTGAAGAGGATAGGGGACTTCGGAAGGAGGAAGCTGAACCTCATGAATCAGGACAGATCCTACTTCAGGGAGAAGAGCTGGAGGGAGCGCAGGGAGATCCGGGTCTCGCTCTGATCCGTCGTGTACAAGGAGTTTTCAGATCCCCTCTACGGGTTCGTTCGGATCGACCTCAGGGAGCTTTCCCTCATAGACTCCATGGTGTTCCAGAGGCTCAGATACGTGAAGCAGTTAGGTTTAGCCTACCTCGTCTTCCCCTCCGCCCACCACACCCGTTTCGAACACGCCCTCGGCGTTCTCCACATAGCGGACAGCATCCTCAGGGGATCCCTGAGGGATCCGGACGCGCGCACGAGAACCCTCGTCAGACTGGCGGCGCTCCTCCACGACCTCGGACACCCTCCCTTCTCCCACACCACGGAGGTTCTGCTTCCCCAGAGGAGAACCCACGAGGACGTTACAAGGAGGATCGTTCTCGAGAGCGAGGTTTACGAAACCCTGAGGAGGAACTTCGATCTGTCCCACGAGGATGTGGAGCTTCTCCTCAGAATAACCCTCGGAAAGCCCGAAGACGAGGAGGAGAGACTCCTGTCGGAGTTAATCACAGGTCAGTTCGGTGCGGACAGGATGGACTACCTGCGCAGGGACGCCTTCTTCTGCGGTGTGTCTTACGGTCTCTTCGATCTGAACAGACTCCTCAGCACCCTTCAGGTGGTTTTCGAAGAGGGAAGGAGGGTCCTTGCGGTTCACAGAAGCGGTCTTAGAGCCCTCGAGAACTTCCTGATAAGCAGGCACTTCATGTACCTTCAGGTTTACTTTCACAAGGTCGTCCGCATACTCAGCATCCACCTGGTGGAGCTGATAAGAAAGATCCTTCCCGAGGAGAGCTTCGATCGTTTAGAGACGTTCCTCAGGATGAACGACTGCACCGTTCTGTCCAGAGCCCTTGCGGAACCAGCCTGCCGGGAGGATCTGGAGCGCCTCTTTGGAAGAAAGCACTTCAAGGAGGTCTTCTCCACAAAGGAAAGGGAGCTTTTCGAGGAGCTGAGGAGGGAGCTTCTCCTCAGGTATCCAGCCGAGGTTCTGCGCTTCGACGAAGCCCGGAAGGATCCCTACGATGAGGAGGTGTTTATCTTCGACGGGAGCGGAATCGTCAGAGCGGGGGAGGTCTCCGATCTGATCGCGTCCCTGAAGCCGATAGAGATATACAGGGTGTACGTTAAACCGGAGCTCAGGGGAGAGGTATGCTCTCTGCTAAGAAGGTTAGTCTGACGCTCACCTATCTGGTATCGGCGGGTTGCTTCGCCGCCCTGTGGGGTGTGGCGGACGACCTCTTCTTTCTTCCCCTTCTGATCCTCTTCCTGCTGAGCGTTCTGAACGAGTTTCGCTTCGGATTCTACCTGCCCCGCTGGTTTCTGAACACGGCGGGGGTCCTGCTGTCCCTCCTGTTTCTGACGGATCTGAGTCTGGAAAACATGATAACCCCCTTTGCCAACATGCTCCTCCTGCTCCTCGTGGTCAAGTCCTTCGAGGAGAAGAGACCCCGGGACATATACCAGATGCTCCTCATCAGTCTGCTGGGTATAGCGGTTTCCACCACCTTCAGACTCGATCTGAGCTTTCTGATCTTCTTCCTCTACGAGCTGTTTCTGGGGACGGTCGCCTTTCTGTTCACCAACGTTTACGCAAACCTCGGGGACAGGAGCGTATCGTCCTCCTTCGTTCGCACCTACGGGAAGTTTTCCTTCCTCTTTCCCCCTCTGGTCGCTCTGATGAGCCTCCCCTTCTTTCTGATCCTGCCCAGAACCCAGACACCCCTCTTCGATCTCTTCGGTAAGGGGGAGCAGGGGCTCGTGAGCGGAATAGCGAGGGAGGTGGAGCTGGGTAAGGTGGGGGAGATCCAGCAGGACAACAGCGTTGTGATGAGGATTTACGGGGAGCTGCCGGAGAACGCCTACTGGCGTGTTTCGGTCTTCGATACCCCCGTGAATACGAAGTGGGTCAGAACCGTGGACGAGAGGGAGACAGAGGGCTGGGCGAGGGGAGGGTCTGTCAGCTACACGGTTCTGCTCGAACCCACCTACGATACCTTCCTGCCTGTCCTCGATTACCCCCTCAGAATCTCACGCCTTGAAGGTATCAGGAGGGCTGGTATTCAGAGGTTCAGGGGCGGATACTACACGCTGAACAAGCCCGTTTCCAAACCTGTAAGGTATGAGGTGCTCTCCGCCTTAGAGGAACCGAGGGATCCTCCGGATTCCGTTTACCTGAGCGTGCCGGAGAACCTTTCACCGAAGATAGCCGAGCTGGCAGAGGAGCTCTACAGGAGCGGAAGGAGCGAGGAGGAAAGGGTCCTGAAGGTTGTGGATTTCTTCAGGAGGGGCTTCTCTTACTCCCTCAGGATAGAAGCTCCGGAGGGTGATCCCCTCGAGCACTTCCTCTTTAAAAGCAGGAAGGGAAACTGCGAGTACTTCGCCTCGGCGACAGCCCTCCTTCTGAGGCTCATGGGTATCCCCAGCAGGCTTGTGGGTGGGTTCCGGGGATACGTGGAGAACAAATACGGCGGCTACTACATCGTTACCAACTCCATGGCTCACGTGTGGGTCGAAGCGTACGTAAACGGCAGGTGGCTCAGAATCGACACGACACCCCCCTACGTTTCACCTGCGGTGAGCAGGATATCCAAGCTGGATCTGCTCAGGGACTTTCTCATTACCTTCTGGTACAGGAATGTGGTGGATTTCTCCGCTCAGAAGCAGGTATCCCTCCTGCGGAGTGCGTGGAAGGGGTTGAGGGAGGTAAAAGGAGGGTCCCTTCTGAGGTTTGCAGTTTACGTTCTGGTCCCGGTGGGCGCTCTTCTCCTGATAGGACTCACGGTCCGGGTTTACGTGAGGAGGATAAGGAAGACCCCCGCAAACCTCTACAGAAAACTTCTGGATAAGCTAGAGAGGATCGAAGGAAGAAAGCTCAGGGACGCTCTGCCGGAGGACGTTATCAGGATAACAAGGCTCAGACCCTACAGCAGGGAGGTGGAGTTCATAATCAACCTTTACAGGAAGGATCGCTTTTCACCTTATAAAGTTACCTCCTCGGAGATCGAAAAAGGCTACAGACTGTTGAGAAAAATTCAATAATTGCTTATATTCTAAATATGTTAAAATTCTCCCGAGGGTATGAAAATGACCACACCAGTTGCAGACGAGGAGAAGCTGGAGGAGCTCGCGGAGTTTTTCAAAGCTCTTTCCCACCCGGTAAGGTTGAGGATCATTTCGATACTTATCGATGGGAAGCAGTGTGTAAAGAACCTCGGTGAACTCCTCAGCATGTCCCAGCCCAGCGTTTCACAGCATCTTTCGATTCTCAGAAGCAGGGGCATAGTGGGCTGGAAGAGGGAAGGTTCCATCATATGCTACTATATTAAGGACGAGCGTGTCCTGAAGCTGTACAACATGCTCTTTAAGGAGGAGTAGTAATGGCGGGAAAGGTTCTCACCCTCACCGAAAGCAACTGGAACGAAGAGGTGGTAAACTCCGATAAACCTGTTCTCGTCGACTTCTGGGCACCCTGGTGCGGACCGTGCAGGATAATAGCTCCGATAATAGAGGAGCTGGCGGAGGAGTTCGAGGACAAGATAAAGGTGGGCAAGCTGAACACGGACGAAAACCCCAACATAGCCATGCAGTATGGTATAAGAGCCATACCCACCGTTATACTGTTCAACAGAGGGGAGGTTGTCGATACAAGGATAGGTGTTCAACCAAAGGAAGCTCTGAGGCAGATGGTTCTCAGCCACGTTTAACCTCAACCTAAAACATTTAAAGACGGGAGGGATATTAATATATAGGCATGGAGATTCAGTCTGCGTGGGATACGCTTGTGGAAGCTTCCAGGTATATGTTCAGGGGACCAACGGGGAGGGAGATAGCCATCTTCTTCGTGGTTCTGATCGTTACCCTTGTGGTTATATCCGTCCCCTACCTGTGGGGCAGGGTATCCCGCCTGAGGGACATAGAGAAGGCGTTCTTCGCAAGGGGCAGGTCCCTGGGACTAACGGAGGAGGAGATAAAACTCCTCTGGACCTACGCGAAGCGTTTTCCCTACGATCCCCAGATGATTTACGACAACAAGTCCCTCTTCGAAAAGGTGGTTACCCGGGTTGTGCGCGAGAACTTCGCGGGCGTGAGGCTGATCCCCTCCATAAGGGCGAAGCTCCGGTTCGATACGGTGCCCTGGTTCATACCCCTGACGAACACCAGGGACATAGATCTCTACCAGACGGGTAAGCTGGTGGTGGACGGTATATACATAGACGCCGCCGTGTGGGACAAAACGGAGACGGAGCTTCACCTGGTCGTTCTCGAGGCACTCCCCAGACCCGTCAGGATCGGTGAGAGTGTGAAGTTCCACTTTGTAAGGGAAAACGAGGGGCGCTACACCTTCGAAAGCACGGTGAAGGACAAGTACACGGAGGGGGACAGGCTGGTCCTCGTTCTGGAGCACTCGGAAACCCTGCACAGGGTTCAGCTCCGGGAGAGCCTCCGGTGGAAGGTCAACGTGCCGGTGGAGTTTGCGGTTTTGGAGGATCTCACGGAGGAGTCTGTAAAGGGTGCGGTTTTCACGGGTGGCAGGATAGAGGACATAAGCACCAAGGGTGTGAGGATATGTACCGACATACTGATGAAACCGAGGGAGGGTCAGTACGTAATCATGAGCTTTTCGATCGGAGACTACAGGTTCGAGAACATGATGGGGCAGATAGTCAACGTCCGCTCCCTCCAGACTCAGGTCTGCATGGGTATAAAGTTTCTCAAGGTCTCCCGGCAGGAGGAGAAGATAATAGATAAGTTCATACTGGAGGAGCAGCGCAGGCTCATAAAGACCTACAAGATAGGAGAGATCGAGTAGGTACCCTCGTCTCCTCCGGAGCAGACACCTGAAGGGGCGGATCCGGAATGAACAACAGGGTTGTGTTAATCGGAAGACCTAACGTGGGTAAGTCCTCCCTCTTCAACAGGATAATAGGACAGCGGAGATCCGTGGTGGAGGATGTGCCCGGCATCACGAGAGACTCTGTGGAGGCTAAGGGGGAGTGGAAGGGAAAGGAGTTCCTTCTGGTCGATACGGGCGGGATGGTTCCGGACACGGAGGACGAGATATTCAGCAAGATCAGGGAGACCGTAAAGCGGGAGGTGGACAGAGCGGACGTCATCCTCTTTGTGGTGAGCGCAAGGGAGGGGCTCACCCCCCTCGACAGCGCGATAGCCAGACTGCTTTACCCATACAGGGATAAGGTTCTGGTGGTTGCCAACAAGGCGGACAGCAGAAGGGAGGAGGACGCAGCCCTCGAATTCTTCAGCCTCGGTTTCGAGAAACTCTTTCCCGTGTCCGCCGTCCACGGAAGGGGAGTGGGTGAGCTTCTGGACGAGGTGGTGAGCAGGCTCAAAGAAGACAGGGTCGAGCTGAGCTACGAGGGGGTGCACCTGACCTTCGTGGGGAGGCCCAACGTGGGCAAGTCCTCCCTCATCAACGCGCTCCTCAAAGAGGAAAGGGTGATAGTATCCCCGGTGGCTGGAACAACGAGGGACACCTTAGAGATCCCCTTCAGCTGGGAGGGTAACGATTTCGTGCTCGTGGACACACCCGGCGTCAGAAGACCCGCCCGCGTGGAGTTCGGGGTGGAGTTCTTCTCGGTGAACAGAACCCTCAGGGCTGTGGAGCGCTCGGATGTGGTCTGCCTCGTTATAGATCTAAGCGAAGGGGTTACCCGTCAGGACAAGAGACTGGCGGGTCTGATCGAACGGCGGTACAGGGGCTGCGTTGTGGTCGCCAACAAGGCTGATCTGTCCCCCCTCTCCGAAGACGGTGCTCTGAACCTCATCAGGAAAGAGCTTTTCTTCCTTGACTTCGCCCCTGTCGTTTTCACCGTTGCAACGGAGGGAAAAGGCGTGGAGGACATACTCCGGAGCACGCTCCTCGTTTACAGGGACTACACCCGCCAGCACAAGACCTCCTTCGTCAACAGAGCTGTTCAGCGGGTCCTCAGGGAGAAACCACCCCCCCGTTACAGGGGCAGGGAGGTGAAGGTTTACTACGCCTTTCAGGAGGGTATCAAACCCCCCACAGTGGTCGTGATAACCAACCACCCCGAGGGGTGGAAGGAAAGCTACGTCCGCTTCTTTGTCCGCAGGCTCAGGTCCCTCCTCAGGATAGAACACTCACCCCTCAGGCTTGTTCTCCGGGAGAGGGGATGAGGTGGTCTGAACGAGCCTGTTCAGCTCGCTGAGGGACTGAGGAACCCCCACGAGATACCTCCCGTTCATACCTATGAGGGTAGGTGTTCCGCTCACGCCTATGCTCTGGAGGAAGCGGATGTTTTCCTCTATCGCCTTCTTTCCCTTTTCACACTGGTTCTTGGTGCTCACCTTCTTGTGGATGTCGTCGTATCCCTTTCCGTCGCACACCATCGAGATGGACTTCTTCTTAGCCTCAGGATGGATGGGCAGCGGATACAGGATCACCTTTATCTGAACGTTGTTCTTATCAGCCCACTCCTTCAGCATGGGGGAGAGGCGTATGCAGAAGGGACAGTCCGGATCGGATATGTAGTAAACGAACTTGTCCCCCTTACCGTAGGTTATGTTGGTGAGACCCTCCAGCTTCTGAAGTATGTCTCTGGAAACGACCATGTAGGATTCGACGGTTTTCTGGGTAAGGTTCTCCTTTGTGTCGATGTTGAAGACGTTTCCCACCACGATGTTCTTCACCTGAGGGTCGGTGTAAACAACGATGGGTCTCAGACCCACCTTAACCACCACCTCGCAGAGTCCCTTTATCTCCTTAAGGGGCTGAACCCTCTCCACGGTGAAGTCTCTGTTTATGAGTTTGCTGAGGCTGGTCTGGGCTTTTGTCTTATCCGGACAGGAGGTTTGAGGGGACGCCTTGCAGGCGTAGAGGAGGATCAGACTTACGGTCATGATACCGAGGATCTTCTTCATAACTACCTCCAGTTTCTTAGTATGCGCTTCCTGATCCTATTAGTATATACCACCCCCCCGTACAGCAGGAGGAGGGCAAGGGCAAGCTCCAGAATCAGCAGGGGCACGTAGAGATAAGGGTTGTCGGGTATGCTCCCGATCGTTTTGAAGAGAAGCAGGAGGAAGAAGCTGAGGGCTACGGTGAGGGCTACGAAGAGGAGTATCAGAAAGACCGCGAGGGGAACGAGAGCGGATCGGAGCAACCACAGGAGGAAGCGAATCCTGAGCAGAAGGGTAGCCACTCAGACCGTTCCCTCTTCCCTGACCTCGGATCTCTGAAGGATGTACTCTCTGCGCATCATCGCCCTGTTGAGGGCGTCGATGAAGGCGCTGACGCTCGCCTTTATGATGTCCGTGTCCACGCCCCTGCCGGAGGCTCTCACCCCTTCGAGCTCCAGAACGACCCGTGCCTCCGCCTGGGCGTCCGTGTTGGGGGTAAGAGCCTTTATGGAGTAATCGAGGAGGCTCGGATTTATACCGAGGGCTTTCTGAATCGCCTTCACCGTGGCATCGACGGGTCCGTTGCCGGTGGAGGTGGCGGTTCTCTCCTCACCCCTGAAGAGAAGCCTGACCGTTGCGGTGGGAACGAGGTTGTCCCCGCTCTGAACCTGAAAGTGCTCCACAACCACGGGTTCCTTGTCCTCCCCCTTCACAAACTCCTGATATATGAGGGCTTCCAGATCCTCGTCGTAAACCTCCTTCTTCTTGTCAGCGAGGGTTTTGAACTTTTCGAAGATCCTGTTCACGTCCTCCTCGCTGAAGCGGAATCCCAGTTCCTCTAAGCGCTTCTTAAGGGCGTGCCTGCCCGAGTGCTTGCCCAGAACTATCCTGCTCATGGGGAAGCCCACATCCTCGGGATTCATGATCTCGTAAGTCATCCTGTTGCTGAGAACGCCGTGCTGGTGGATGCCGGATTCGTGGGCAAAGGCGTTGTCCCCCACTATAGCCTTGTTGGGCTGGACAAAGTTCCCCGTTATCCTGCACAGGAGCCTCGAGGTCTTGTAGAGCTCCTTTGTGTTCACACCTGTCTTCAGATCCCCGAAGTAGTCCCCCCTGACCCTGAGCGCCATGACCACCTCTTCGAGGGCGGCGTTGCCCGCCCTCTCCCCTATTCCGTTGATCGTGCACTCCACCTGACGGGCTCCGTGCCTCACTGCGGTCAGGGAGTTAGCGGTAGCTAGTCCGAGGTCGTCGTGGCAGTGAACGCTCAGGGTTACCCTGTCTATGTTGGGAACGTTGCTGAGTATGTCGGCTATCAGCTCCCCGAACTCCTCCGGGACAGCGTAGCCCACCGTATCGGGTATGTTGATCACCGTAGCCCCCGCACCGATCGCGGTTTCTATAACCCTGTAAAGGAACTCCCTGCTGCTCCTGGTGGCGTCCTCGCAGGAGAACTCCACATCGTCCGTGAACCTTCTTGCGAAGGAGACAGCGCTCCTCACCCTTTCCAGAACCTGATCCTCCGTCATCCTGAGCTTGAACCTCATGTGTATCTCGGAGGTCGCTATGAAGGTGTGTATTCTTCTCCTCTCCGCGGGTTTGAGCGCCTCGGCGGCTACTTCGATATCCTTTTCGAGGGCTCTCGAAAGCGAGCATATAACGGGTCCTTTAACCTCCCGGGCTATTCTGTTAACAGCTTCGAAGTCCCCCTGAGACGCCGCTGCAAAGCC
>DRNB01000142.1 GCA_011375045.1 Aquifex aeolicus | reverse complement strand
ACCCGCAGGAAGACGAAGGGGGAGTGCTGTCAGTAATCAGAGGATTCTTCCCAGCGTTCTCTCCCCTATCCTCAGGTGGTATTCGAGGGTGCGCACGATGTCCTCTACCGTCTGGACGACCTCGTCGGTAGCCAGCTCCTCGTAGTCCTGAAGGGAGTTCTCTATGGACTCCACCACGGACTCTATCCTGTCCAGTATGGACTCCTCGTAAACCCTGATGCTCTCGAGAAAGAGGGGGGAAGCCATCTCCATGGCCGGCAGGAGAAGCGTAGCGAGGGAGAGACTCTCGGAGCTGAGGAGGAGAGCCTGTTCCCTTGCGTACCTGTCCGTCATGGATTCGAGCTCTTCGAGGACGAGGGTGATGAGCCGAAGGTTCTGAATGAGCCTCCGGAGAACGTCCATACTCTTGAGGGTTGCCTCCGGGGGTATCCTCTGCTGGAGGAACAGGAAGGTGTTGACCACCTTCCTCTGAAAGCTTATCTCCTCCTCCAGCTTGGCAAGCAGCACGTAGTAGGGGGCAACTTCCATTACTGAGATTTGAAGTTATACGTACTCCTCTTCCATTTCAACCCTGAACTCGTCCACAAGCTCCGTGTAGTCATCGAACCAGTGGGCTGAGGGGTTCCTCCTGTAAACCATAAACCTGCCGGAGTTCTCGGGATCCGCAGCCCGGTGGTATCTGAAGAAGATGAAGCTCTCCGTTCTGCCGAGGATCTCTATCTTTCCGGTCTCGTGGGACATGACGTATCTGACCCTCGCTCCCAGTCCGGAGACCTTGAGCCTTGCGGATTCGATGATATCGAGGGTCTCCTCTATGCGGGTGGAGTAGGTTTTGTTTCCGGCGGTGGGTCTGCACTGGAAGAAGTAGTAGGGGGGAACACCCATGAAGGACAGCTCATCGAGAAGCTCCCTGAGAACCTCCACGCTGTCGTTTATACCCCTGAGTATGGGCGTCTGGTTCGTCAGGGGCGTTCCGGTTTTCTGGACAAGCTCCACGGCTCTGCGAGCCTCTCTGGTTATCTCCCGGGGATGGTTGAAGTGGTTCATCAGGTAAAGGGTCTTTCCCGTCTCGGAGTTGAACCACTCGAACAGTTCCAGAAGGGCGGGATCCTCTATTACCCTGTAGGGGTTGGCTGCGAGCATCTTGGAGCCTATGCGCACTATCCTCACGTGGGGCATCTCCGCCAGAGCGCGCAGTATCCTCTCCAGCTTGAAGGTGGCGAGCACGAGGGGATCCCCTCCCGTCAGGAGGACGTTGTTGATCTCGGGGTGGTTCCTTATGTACTCGAGACCCTCGCTCACGTCCCGTGCCACCTCGTCGTTGTCGTTCATGAAGAGGCGCTTTCTGAAGCAGAACCTGCAGTAGATCCCGCACACGTCGGTTACCAGAAGAAGCGCTGTATCGGGATACTTGTGCTCGAGACCGTGAACCTTCGTGTATTTGCTCTCGTTTGAAGCGTCCAGCCTTCCCCAGACCTCCAGTTCTTCCGTGGAGGGGATCACTATCCGGCGTATGGGGTCCTCCGGATCCTCCCAGTTTATAAGCGAATTGTAGTAATTGTTCGTTCTGAAGGCGAATTTTTCCGTAACCTTTCTGAGTTCTTCCCTCTCTCTCCCGCTCAGTTCCTCCACAAAGTCAAGGTTTATTATGTATTTAACCCTTCTCTTCATCATACCCACCTCCTTTTGACGTTATCCCTCGCTCTGAGAGAGCGCCGAAGCTGATTTTAGCACGTTTTATTTTAGGGAAAAATCCGAAGTTGTCAAGCCTGATCTTTTACAGACGTTTTCAGATCCTTTCAGAACAGCTATAATTTCATTTGAGGATGGTTTGTAATCTTTTAAAACTGACTGCACTCTGTTTAATTACCCTTGAGCTGTTTTCCTGCGGTATAAAAAGGGATCCGAAACCACCCCCTCTTCCCGACTTCGACCTCTACCGTATAGGTTCTTACATCTACCTCGTCCCCCGGAGCGGTGAGATTACACCCGAAGGTTTCCGGCGAAAGGACTTCTACTTTGTCAGGGAGGAGTCCGGGCGCGTCTGCTTCACCGTCCGGCGGAGGGGGGGTAAGGAGGTTCTCCGCTGTGTGGGGGAAGCTGTGAAGGTAAAGCCCGGCGTGGAGGTCCGGATCGAATCCGATAGGGTCCTGATCCTCGGTCGGCGGGGGGGAAGGTTCAGACTCTATCCCTACAGAGGGGAGCTGATACCGAAGCCTGTGGCTGAGTTCGGGGAGCGCACGGAGCTGAAAAGGAACTTCAGGGAGAGGGTTTACGCTCTGACGGAGGTGATCGGTTCGGTGGAGAGCGAGCCTCTGCTGATAAGGGTTCCGCCTCTGGAGCCTCCTGCACCCCCGAAGCCTGAGCACCTGAGGATCACCGTCAGGGACGGCAAACTCTACCTCTACTGGTGGGTCGAGGGGGAGGTGGAGGGTTTTCTGGTGTTCAGGAACGGACAGCTCCTTACCGGGGAACCCATCAGGAGCAACGTTTTCATAGACGACCTCCCCGAAGGGGAGGTTGTTTACAGGGTCATATCGGTCAACAGGTTCGGGAAGAGGAGTCAGCCGGCGGTCATCCGCTACAGACCGTAGTGGGCGGCTATGGCGGCGGAGATGGCGAGAACTATGTCCTCCTTGTCGATCTCCCCCTCCACCTCGAAGTCGTACTCACCCCTCCGGATCTTTTCCTCGAGGAACCTGACCCCGAAGTCCCCCCTCAGGAAGTCCGGATCTCTGGTTATCTCCCGGTAAAGGGGGATGTTTGTGGGAACCCCTCTGACGATAAACTCATCGATCGCCCGGCGGGCGCGGGCAACCGTCTTCTCCCACGTCAGCGCCCAGACCGTCATCTTCGCTATCATGGAGTCGTAGTAGGGGGGGATGATGTAGTCCTTGTAAACGCCCGCGTCTATCCTGACCCCCGGTCCCCCCGGCGAGTAGTAGGCGGTTATCTTACCCGGCGAGGGGGCAAAGCCGCGTTTCGGATCCTCAGCGTTTATCCTGAACTCGACCGCGTAACCTCTGAAGGTTACATCGCTCTGGAGGTAGGGGAGCGGTTCACCCATAGCTATCCTGATCATCGCCTCCACGATATCGACCCCTGTTATCGTCTCCGTTACCGTGTGCTCCACCTGAAGGCGGGTGTTCATCTCTATGAAGTAGTATTTACCCGCCTTTACGTCGACCAGAAACTCGAGGGTCCCCGCGTTTTCGTAGCCCACCTTCATCAGCGCTCTGACCGCGTTGCCCAGAATCTTCATCCTCAGGTAGGAAGGAAGTGCGGGGGACGGAGCGATCTCTATGAGTTTCTGATGCCTCCTCTGGATGGAACAGTCCCTTTCCCCGAGATGGATTATGTTCCCGTATTTATCTCCGAGAACCTGCACCTCTATATGCTTGGGGTTTTCCAAGTATTTCTCTATGAAAATGTCTCCCCTTCCGAAGAAGGTCTCCGCCTCCCTGTAAGCGGACTCGAAGGCGGTTCTCAGCTCCTCCTCGGAGCGAACCACCCTCATCCCCCTGCCTCCTCCCCCGTAAGCTGCCTTCAGCATAAGGGGAAAGCCTATCTCCCTGGCGGCGTGAAGGGCGTCCTCTATTCTGCTGATAGGTTTGTCTGTCCCGGGAACCACGGGCAGCCCTGCAGAGGACATCACCTTCTTTGCCTTCACCTTGTCTCCAAAGGTGTCTATCTGCTCCGGAGAAGGTCCGATGAAGGTTACCCCCCTCCTCCTGCAGTAGCGGGCAAAGTCCGCGTTCTCTGCAAGGAAGCCGTAACCGGGGTGTATGGCGTCCGCCCCCACCTGACGGGCGAGGTCGACGATCCTCACGTAATCGAGGTAAGCCCTCACAGGATCTCCGGGCAGAAGGTAGGCTTCGTCCGCCTTCTTAACGTAGAGGGATCTGACGTCCGCCTCCGAGTATATGGCAACGGTTCTGATGCCCAGCTCCTTGCAGGCTCTTATGATCCGGAGGGCTACCTCACCCCTGTTCGCTATGAGAACTTTTCGGAACATAGCAGAACCATTATAAGGTCAAAACTCAGATCAGCTCAACGCGGGTGAGGGCGTCTCAGGATCCTTCTCTCCTCAGCTTCCTGAGTTCCTCTTCGAGGATCCGGTTTCGCTCCTCACATCTACCCAGTCTGTAGCTCAGCTCCGATATCTGTCTGACTATGCGCTCTATCTTCTCCATAAGGTTTCCGAGGGAGTTCATGAGACTCACCTGTTCCCTGTGGTGGTCGAAGTAGAGCTTCAGGGCTTCCCTTATGATCTGGGTTTCCTTTTTGCCTAACTCTTCCCGCAGGCTTCTGAGGATGTTAAGCGTGTCCTCGTCGAAAACGTAGGTCTTCTTCCTCAAAGCATTTAACCATCCTTAAAGAAGGAATTTAAGTCTTTCCCGGAAAAAAGCACGGGGAAATCTTTCGGAAAACTGTGATCCGAAACTTAACAAAAGTTAGAATAGGAAAACATGAAGTTCCCTCTCTCCGTGCTTCAGATCTCCCTGAGGGAGGATCCGGAGGAGAACCTGAGCAGGGTTCTGTCCGCCTGCGAGCGCTCCCCGGAGGGGGGTGTCCTCCTTCTGCCGGAGATGTTCTTCTGGAACTTCGATTTAGAGAAGCTCGACACCTTCGCCCGGATGACCCCGGCCGTTCTGGAGGAGCTCTCCCGTCTGTCCGAGAGGAAGAACCTGCTCCTGTGCGGGACCCTGCCCGAGAAGACGGAGGAGGGCGTGAGGAACACCGCCTACCTTATAGACAGGGGCAGGCTGATAGGCAGGAGAAGCAAGATAAAGCTCTTCCCCCTCTTCGGGGAGGACAGGTTCTTTGTGGCGGGGAGGGAAAACCCCGTCTTCGAAACCCGCTTCGGAAGGATCGGCCTCCTGATATGCTTCGAGCTGAGGTTCACGGATCTCGTTCTGGATCTCCGCAGGAAGAGGATCGATATACTCCTCGTCCCCGCTCAGTGGGGTTACGCCAGGAGAAACCACCTCGAGGTGCTCTCACGGGCAAGGGCGGTGGAGCTTCAGAGCTACCTTTTAATTTCCAACATCTGGGGGGAGCTCAGGGGAACGGAGTTTGCGGGAAGAAGCGCCGTATACTCCCCCTGGGGTGAGATCCTCTGCTTTGCGGAAAGGGGAGACACTCTGCTCACCGCAGAGGCTGATCTGAGCTACGTGAGGGAGGTAAGAAGGACGGTTCCCGTGGATCTGTAAGAACCCCGCCCCAAGGGGGCGGGGTGGTGTTAACTTCAGAAGAAGTACCAGAGGGCGAGCGTTATATCGGTGTAATCCTTAACGTTGGGATCATCGTTCTTGACCTGATCGACCGCCAGGGAGATTCTGTTGCCCACACCCTTGACGTAGAGCTGTCCCGCGACGCCGAGGGTGCTTGCCTTGTAGCCACTGTTAATGTTATTCGTGCCGGGATCAGCCTGAGCCCATCTGACGGTGATCGCAGGCTTTCCGAGCATGGTCTTCTGATTGAAGAGAACCTGACCCTGAAAGAGAAGACCTTTTATATCGTTGTCCTGCACTCCCCTGAAGTCCTTGTGATCCACGTAGCCGATCTGGAGGTTGGGGGTGACGGCGCCGAGGTTCTGCTCCCACATCAGATCGACACCGAGGGATTTGTTGGTGGCGTTGCCATTCTTCTGGGTGAAGTAGGAAAGTCCCAGAGCGAGGGTGTTCTGCTTACCCAGGTAGGTCTCCTTGAGGGTGTAGCCGGGATGTCCCTTGTAGCCAGCCATGACGGGGGCGAACTCGACCCTCACTCCGTAGCCGGTTTTTGTCTCTACGCCGGCACCCGGATCTTCGTCTGTTCCATCCACAAGCGTGAGGTAGTATTTGAAGAGACCGTCAGCCACCTTACCCCAGGCGGTTATCTGGGGGGAACGTGAGCCGGAGCGGGGCATTCTGTCCCTTGCCGGATTAGCAAAGGGATTGTTGTTGTTGTTTGCCACGTCGCGAACGTCGAGAACACTACCTATGCCCACGGGCATCAGGAGAGACCATCCCATGTATATACCCGAGTTGAGCTGGAAGGGAAGCTTGTAGGCGCCCGCCATCAGCTTGAACTCCTTGGCAAAGTCGAGGAGGACGAAGGCGTCGATTATTTCTGGGTTAGCACCCGCGTTGCGGGTCAGCTCAGCCTGCCATCCCCACTTGAATATCTTGGATATGCTGCCCTTGGCGTATATCCTTGTGTCCGGCACACCGAGCACCAGATCCGCCTTGTCATCGTTATCACGCTTAGCCTTATAGGTAGCGTTGATCTTTCCCCTGAAACCGAAGATGAAGGACTTGCCGTCTCCGAGGTCTATCTTTGCGGCGTGTGCCTGTCCTGCAAATATCCCTGCACCCAGTATGGCTGCCGCTGCTAAGTAGCTCTTCTTCATGGTCGTACCCTCCTCTCTAAAATTTTTCCCTGTCATTATAGACCTCTTTACTGAAATATGTCAAGTCTTTTTGTATCAACGCTCAGGGTTTTTGCAATTGTGCAAAAATTATGGGAGACAAAGGATACATTTTTGCAAATCTGCAAGGGAGAAGATTTTTCTTCTGGAGGAAACTGGGTTAAAATTAACACAAAATCATGAGATATCTGATTCTGTTAATGAGTTTTACAACGCTTTCTTTTGCCCTCGAAGCTTACGTGGCACCCCGGTATATGGTCTGGGAGGAGTACGACGCCGGAGGAGACAGACTCTTGAGGGAGGAAGGGTGGCTCGTGGCTTTCGGGGTGCTGGGGGAGGGCAGGCTCCTGAGGGGAGGTGCGGAGGTATACGGGGGCAGGATAAACTACGACGGACAGACGCAGGGGGGAACTCCCGTTCGGACGGATACGGTTTACAGCGGGTTTCGCCTTCAGGGGGGTGTGGGCTGGGATCTGGGTGAGGGGGTAGTTTTCAGTCCGCGTCTTCTTTACACCCTCGAGGGCTGGGTGAGGGACATAAGATCCACCTCCTACGCCATAGGCTACAGGGAGTTCTGGAGCTACCACACGCTCGATCTGAAGGGGGTGATCTCCCACGTCCGCGGACGTGTGAGGGGATACATGTTCGGAACCCTCAGACTCATGCTGGGGGATGCGGTCATGCGAACGGATCTGGAGGGGGTGCCCACCCTCTATCCCCGGAGGGGTCCAGCCTTCGATCTGGGGTGCGGTGTAAGGGTGGGGAGGTTTCGCTTCGAGATCTCCCACTCCTACGTTAGGTTCAACAGGTCCGATCCTGTCCCTACCTCCAGCCCGGGCGTATTCGCCCTCCAGCCGGAGTCCGTGCGCCGGACCCTCTCCCTTACCTTTGCTCTGCGCTTCTGATCACCAGTAGGGTATCTCCTCCATCTGGAAGAGGAAGCTGAAGGGAACAGCGAGACCTCCTATATAGGCTGTGCCGGGTTTGAGGAAGGGCAGGAGGCGGAAGATATCCTCCCGGGAGGGTTCGAAGAAGACCGAAACCGCCTCCAGATCGTTTCTCGTCAGCAGCTTGAAGATCACCTGAGTATTGAGCTGGGACAGAACAAACTTGCTGATGCCTGCGGGTCTCTGGGTTACGGCTATCAGACCCAGCCGGAGCTTGCGCCCCTCCATAGCGATCCGCCTTGTGCTGGAAAAGGCCGGGTTTTCCCTGCCGGCGGGAACGTCCCCGAAACCCCTCTCCGGCGCGAAGTTGTGGGCTTCCTCGAGCACAACGAGACGATCGGCCGGAGCCTCCTTGGAGAGGTAAAGGATCTCCCTGAGGATCAGACCGGCTACGTTCACTCTGGTCTCGGTGATGTCCACGTTCTTGAAGCTGTATATGGTCGTTCCCTCCGGGGCTTTCAGGGATTCCCTGAGCTCCCTCACAGCCTCCGGCTGTTTCCTTACGGACTCATCACCGTAGGTTCTCCTCCAGAACTCCAGGAGGTCCCCGAGGGCATCCTTCAGATACTCCTCCTCCACACCTGCGATCGCTTTCTCCACAAGTGTTTCGAGGGACTGTTCCCCGAGAGCTGTCCTTCCAAGATCGGGCTTGAGGTGTCTGCGGAAGAAAGCCATCAGCTCCCGCTCGTCGGTGGAGCGCTCTGTCAGGGTAAGACCTCCCTCCCTGAGGAGATTTTTCATGTCCTCGGCATCGAGAGGCAGCAGAACGTTGGGTATCTGTATCTCCCTGACGTTTCCCCTGTCCCTGAGATCCTCGTAGTACTCCCCATATATGTCGAACACATAGATCCGGGCTGATTCCCCGAAGTTCCGGAGAACCTTCTTTACAAAGGTCGTCTTGCCCGATCCCGTAGCCCCGAGCACCGCCATGTGCATGGGTATCACCTTTCCCATGTCGAGGAAGGCGCGCACCTCCGTGCCCTGAAGCTTTCCTATGTAAACGGGAAAGCGCATGCTGTAACCCGAGTGGTTCTTGTGGAGTATGGATCTGAGCGCTCTGTCTTCCGCGTCGAGCACCTCCACGGGAGCGCCCGCCCTGACAGGTCCAACGGGCGTTTTGAAAAGATCCCTTTCCTTCTCGTACTCCCCCAGGATTTCCAGCCGTGCCAGCCTTAGCTCCGGCTCCTCCTCCAGTCTGCCCAGCAGGCTCGCTGTCTTCCACACTTCCTCTTCTGCGGTGAGGATCTCCTCCGGAAAACCCTCCTCGGGCGCTCTGGAGCGTTTTACCTCCGATATCCTGCCCAGCAGAAAACCCCCATCATCTAAAGGAATCCTGACGTAGGTCTGCTCCTGAAGATCTCTCAGCAGGAGGGCTACACCTTCTCTGGAGCTGTCGAGGGAGACAAGGAAGGCGACGGTGTTTTCGGGATCGTAGGATTCGGACTTTACGCTTTCAAAAACCTCTTCGAGGTTTCGGACCGTATCTGGGTCTTCGGTGTAAACCGCCGTTTCCACGTTCCCCTCCTCCCCAACGCCGGAGCGGGTGAGGTTCGCAGAGCCCAGAAGGGCACAGCTTCCGTCCACGAGGACGAACTTGGCGTGAAGTTTTCTGTGGAGGTAAACCCTTCCCCCCTTCTTCCTCACGACCCGGAACACCTCAGGGTCAGTTATCTTCAGATCCTCGTAAGAGGATACCCTCACCACAAGCTCCACCCGGACGCCTTCACCGACCAGATCCGCAAGCTCCTTCAGAATCTCTCCCTTCACCCATGCGGAGCACACCCTGACGCTTTCCTTTGCCCGGGAGAACATCTGGGCGAGCTTTTTTCCTATCTCCTCCCCTCTGAGTATCTCCATACTCTTATGATATAACCCGTGTGGAGGGAAGCCCTGAGCGTATGGAGGATGAGCCTTGGGGAAAATTACAGGATAACCCTTCCCCTGTTGAGCCTGCTTATTTTCCTCAGCGCGCTTACCCTGATTCCGGCCGTTGCCTCCCTTGCCGTTCTCCTCAGCTCCTATCTGATGTTTTCCTGGACCCTCTTCGTAGCCAAGAGCTACGTCCGTGCCGGCGGCAGGTTCGAAGAGCTGAGAGCTGTTCTTAGGAGGACGACCTTCGGACAGGCTGTATCCGGCTACGTGCTCGAAACCGTGGCTGTTCTGGTGGCTCAGACTGCTCTTGGTATCCTCGCCCTCTTCATCGCCCTTGTGGTTTTTACCGCCGGGGGCGTGTGGTCTGTACTTCTGCCCCTT
>DRNB01000141.1 GCA_011375045.1 Aquifex aeolicus | reverse complement strand
TCTGGGTCTTTCAATAGTCAGAAAGCTCTGTGAGGAGCTGGGCTGGCGTGTGGAAGCCTCCTACAGGGAGGGCGTTTTCAGCGTCGTTGTCTCCTTCCGCTGAGGTAACGGATCGGTAACCCTGAGTCCCTAAGATTAAACCCGAGGAAAAACCAAAAAAGGAGGTAAGAGAGATGGGTAGGAAAATTATACTTCTGTCGGGCGTTCTTGCAAGCGGAGTTTTTCTCGCTTCCTGCGGAGGCGGTGGAACCTCCGGAGACGGAACCGTTTCCTTTTATCTGACCGACGCGCTCATCAACGGCTCGCCGGGAACACCTCAGAGGGTAGAGGTGGAGATAAGAAGCGTCTCCATCGTGAACTCCCAGACGGGAGCCTCCTGTGAGATCTTCTCGGATCCTCAGGGATACTCTACGGATCTCACAGATCTTGCGGGAGCCATGAGGCTTCTGAACGTTTCCTCCTGCGATCCCGGTCTCTACGACAGGTTCGTCATCAAACTTTCCCAGAACACAAGGGTGATGCTGAACAACACCAGCTACGACTGCTCTATAGACCCCTCCCTCAACCCCGAGACGGACACAACGATCTCCTGTTCGGGCGGGGAGTGCACCGTGGAGGTCTCCGTTGAGGACGGAGGCATGAGTATAGTCGAGGGACAGAACAGCGTTTCCCTCGACTTCGAGGTCAACGACGGCGACGGAGATGGCAGGGAGATGGTTGTAAACGTGAACTCAAGCACAGGAGCCTGCTCCGTAGCCTTCGAGATAGAGGAGATAGAACCTGAGGAGATGGACGACCACATGAGGGTGCACGGAAAGGAGGTGGAGCTCGAAGGGAACCTGGTCTCCAACATCGATGTCCAGAACGCCCGCTTCGATCTGACCACGAGGACCGGGGAAACCTTCACGGTGGACTGCTCTAACGTTTCCGTTCCGGGTCTCGATCGGCTTCTCGACCGTATCTCTCAGGGGAACGTCCACAAGATCGAGGTCGAGTGCTCGAGCATAGACAGCTCCACGAACACCTGTCTGGCAAGCGAGCTGGAGCTCAAACTGAAGGGCAGGGTTCTGTCCATAGACACCTCGGTGAGCCCGGTGGTCGCTGATCTCGATCTTAACGGCGACGGCAGTATGGACGTAAGCGTAGCGGTGAACGAGGTGGAGGGGAACGTCAGCGTCGGTGTGGACGTCGAGGTGGAGGTAACGGGACACAACGGAATCCAGTTTACAGGCGAGGAGATGGAGGAGATCTGAGAAACTACCCCCTCCCTTCCTCTTCCTTTTTCTTTTTTTCAACCGCAACGGCGGTGAACTTCAGATAGGGTTCTCCGGATACAGGATCGCACCGATCACCTGTCAGGAAGTTAACAGGTTCACAGAACTCATCAGGATAGCCAAAGGGTGTGAAGAGATGCCCTCTGAGGATCCTCCCAAATCTGACAACGCGCTCGATACTACCCCTCTCCGAGTAAATCCTCACGGTGTTCCCCTCCTCGATTCCAAGAGCCTCGGCGTCCTGGGGATTCATCAGAACGAAAGGAGGTAGAGCCGACCTGAGGAGCGCGGGGGATTTTCCCGTCCTCGTCATCGTATGCCACTGATCCTTGAGCCTCCCGGTCAGAAGGAGGAAGGGTTCCTTTTCCTGCGGTTCGTGGAACTCCGCCGGAGCGAACCTCGCCCTGCCCGAGGGTGTTCTAAATCGCAGTTCAGGATAAAGCCACCTTCCACCCCACCGGAAGGGAAAGCTCTTACCTTCCCGGCCGGAGAGATCACAGGGACGACCTTCGGTCGTGAGCCTGAACTCCTCAAAAACCTCCTCCGAGGATCTGTAGGGGAACGCATCGCCCGCTCCAAGACGCTGAGCGAGCTCCGTAAAGATCAACCAGTCGGGTTTTGCCTCTCCGTAAGGTTCCAGCATCCCGCAGGAGCGGGAAACCGTTCTGTCCAGAGAGGTTGTGGTTCCGTCCCTTTCCAGCACCTGAGCGGCTGGCAGGATCAGATTTGCCAGCTTCACCGTGTCGTTCCAGTAGGAATCCTGAACCACAAGGAAAACCCCTTCCAGAGCCTTTCTTACTTTCGACAGGTGTGGCATAGATACGGCGGGGTTTGTGCAGACAACCCACAGCAACTTTATCTTCCCGTCGAGGATGAGATCCATAGCTTCGATTACGGTAGGACCCTTCTTAGAGGGTATCCCCTTCAACCCCCAGAACTCCTCCATGAACCTGCGGTCTTCTTCCCTCTCAAGGTTTCTGTAGCCGGGCAGTCCCTCCGGAGAGTAACCGACCTCCCTTCCCCCCATGGAGTTACTCTGTCCCGTGAGGGCAAGGGGGCAACCTCTTTCCCCGAGTCTGCCGGTGGCAAGGTGCAGGTTTATTAGGGAAAGATTCTTCATCGTTCCGTTGAGGGACTGATTCAGACCAAGACACCACAGGGATATCAGCTTACCTCCGTGGGCGAACAGCTCCGCCACAAACTTCACATCTTCCTCCCTTACCCCGCAGATCCGCACAGCTTCGGAGGGAGGGAAGCGCATGGCACACTCCAGGGCTTCCTCGAAACCCTCTGTGAAGTTGCTTATAAAGCTGGCGTCCAGCCAACCCTTCCTGTAAAGAAGGTGGAGAACGGCGTTGAAGAAAACGGTATCCGTTCCGGCTCTGATGGGTATGTAAACGTCGCTCCTGCGGGCGGTTTCTGTCTCAAGGGGATCGAGGGTAACGATGAGAACTCTATCACTCTGCCTCCTGCGCTTCAGAATCTTCCTGAACAGAACAGGAAAGCTGACCGCCGGATTAGCACCTGCTATGAGGAAAACCTCCCCGTCCTCTATATCCTCACCACAGCAGGGGGGACCGTCGGAACCAAAGGCGATTCTGTAAGCTGCCACCGCGGAGGAGATACATAGCCTCGAGTTGGCGTCCACGTTCGGGGTTTTCAAAACCCCCTTGGCAAACTTGTTCGCCGTGTAGAGCGCTTCTGTGGTCATCTGACCGGAGAGGTAGAAGTAAACCTCCTCCGGCGACAGTTTTGTGAGCTTCTCCTTCAAAATTGTGTAGGCGGTATCCCAGTCGATCTCCCGAAAGGGTTCGTCGATCCGATCCCGGTAAAGGGGTCTGCCTACCCTTCCCTTTCTGAGGGCGTCCGGGAGGAAGAGAGGCTTCTTGCACAGATCCCCGTTGCCGGAGGAATCTCCTCTGACCCTTCCCCCTTCATCGATCCTGAGGCTGCACCCTACTCCGCAGTAAGGACAGGTAAAGCTCCTTTCCATGACACCCTTTACCCGTGCAAAGGATGTGCCGGTTTTTGTCCGGGAGGTTCAAGTTGCATTTCTCCGGGGGAGGGAATAAAATACCACCTTAGCGAAAGGGGCGGAAGGTAGCCGCCGGACCAGCTTCTCAGAGGTGATGCCGGAGGGGAGAGCGGGTTCGTGAACACAAAGGAGGAAGCTCTCGAACTCGAAAAGGAGATACTGCCCCGGCTGATCGCGTGGGGAACCGAGATAGACGAGTTTTACAGGAAGATAAGGGAGCTCAGGCTCAGGACGGACGACCTCGCCTTTCAGTCAGCCCTTCTCAAGGTAGAGCACTCCCTCTTCATGGTTGTTCAGTCCCTCAACGTGCTCCGGGAACAGCTCAGCCTTCTGGAAACGGCGGCTAAGAAAAAGGAGATAGAGTGATGGCTATAAAAGCTCTGCTGCTGGACAAGGACAGGGAGATCTTCCCCCTCTTGGGGGACATATTCAACGTTACAGGACACAAACTCCTCATAGCGGCGAACGAGGATATGTTTGCGGAGCTTGTGCGCTCCACGGAAGTGGACATCGTCATGATAAACCACTCGGATATAAGGGCGTGGCTGAGCTCCTGGAGAGAGGATCGGGCACCCCTTCCCTTCTTTATTCTCGATCGAGAGGAGGAGGAGATAAAGCTGAGGGACATCGGCTTCTCCGAACTCAACTTCGTCAGAAAACCCTTCAACCCCTTGGAGCTCCTGAACAAGCTGAGTTACCTCCACAAACTCGGACCCGAGGACGCCCACCAGCTCGATTTCGTCAACACCATCATCAAACTTACAAATCTGAAGGAGAGCAAGATCGTCGAGGTGTCCGACGGAACCGCCTGTAACGTTCTGATTTACGAAGGAGCCGTTCTGGGAACAGACTGCACCCTCGAAGAGCTGAGGGGCGTTCTGGAATCCGAAAAGAGACTCGTCAGGGTAAAGGACTATGAGAATCTGGAGTTAGAGCAGAGGTTCAGAGACTCCCAGGACTTTGTGAAAACGCTCATAGAAAAGGCTAAGCCCGTGCAGGTGGTTATCTCCGAAGGGGAGAGGGTGGTCAGGGAGTTCAGACCCGTCGAGGAGATAGAGGAAAACCTCTACAGGGTTTCGAAGTTCGCCTCTGTGCCCGTCCTGCTCAAGAACGCGTATCTGAGAATATACGAGGGCAGGGACAGGAGGGTGGCGCTCCTCATAAACATAGGAACCATAGACGAGTGGAGCGGTATCCGGAACCTCGTGGAGGACACTATCTTCAGCTTGGAGGAGCTGGACGCGGTTGTCCTCCTCACCGGCGAGCTGTCCAGCCTCTACAACGCCTTCATCCTGTCCGAGCAGAAGTCGAAGGTGCAGTTCATAACCGACTACTCCGTCAAGAGGGGGCTGTCCGAATCCGGATGCAAGTCGAGCAGGATAAGAACCTTCGAAGACTTCCCCTCTTACTCCGTTACGATAGCGACGGGGCACAGGCTCAGGTTTATACCCGTGAACTTTTCCCCCTCCCTCGGAGGCTTCTGTCTTTACGAGGAGGACACGGGCAACCTGTTCACTCCCGAGTTTCTCAGCTCCTTCTTCAACGAAGCCTCCGTCGATCAGGTGGAGGAGATAAGACTGTATCACCGCATATTCATGCCCTC
>DRNB01000140.1 GCA_011375045.1 Aquifex aeolicus | reverse complement strand
CACAGGAGCTACCGGATCCCCCAGAGCGTTCCTGAGTTCGTAGTAAACGCCGCAGCTTCCCCTCATCCTGCCAGCCTCGCCTATTACCTGACGTATCCTCACCTTTTCCCCGGAGCGGACCCAGGATCTGGTGAGCCCGCCGTAAACGGAGGTGTAGCCATCCTCCTGTCTGACTATGACCACCCACCCGTAGCTTCCTATATCCCTTCCCGAATACACCACCTTTCCCGGAGCAACCGCTCTGATGTAGCTGCCGCACTCCGTCCTTATGAGGAAGCCTCTTCCGCTGGGGGTCAGCTTTCCCTTCACGGGCATGGAGTACACAGGCTTGAAGATCTTAGGTGCGCTCACCTCTTTCTTGGGAGCGCAGGAGAAAATTAGCAGAGCCGCTGTGGCTAAGAGGAGCACCATCACTCGGAGTTGACCGACAGGTCCGCGTCCAGCTCTATGCGGGAGGGGGTAACGCCCCTCTGACCTCTGTATTTACCCCTGTAAACACGCTCGGGAACCCTGTCCAGTCTGGCAAAAACGAGCTGGCATATCCGCATTCCGGGGTAGAGTCTTATGGGAACCCTGTTAGCGTTGTAGAGTTCGAGGGTTATCTGTCCCTCGAAGCCCGCGTCGACCCAGCCGGCGTTTTCTATAAAGAGACCAAGTCTTCCGAGGGAGGATCTCCCCTCCACGAAGGCTGTGATGTGGGAGGGAAGCTTTATGTATTCGACGGTGGTGGCGAGCAGAAACTCTTTGGGCTTTATCTCTATGCAATCCTCGACCCTTTCGTAAACCACCTCCCCGCACCCCCGTCTTACGTCTATGACCGCCCCGTCCCCGTAGCGGACGAACTCGCTTCCGAGCCTCAGATCCACGGAGGAACACTGGATCAGCTCCTCTTCGAGGGGATCTATCCCCAACACCCCCTGGGCTATCAGCTCCCTTATGCTTCTGTCGCTGAGTATCATTCCCTATAAAATTATAAAGGGTCATGAAGGAAAGGCTCTTTGGCATGGCTATCCCCTTAGCTCTGGGGGTTATCGTTTTCCTGAGCGTCCGATTCACTTCACCTTCCGAGGGAAGGCTTCTGGAGATCCTCTCCTCTCAGGTGTCCGTCCTGAGGACGCCTAAGGTGAAGGTGATCTACAGGGAGCTGAGAACCCCCCAGGATATAGTCCCTGTCAGATGCGACAGGGTGGTGCCGGTAACCTACACGAGGGTTGTGTCCCTCGAAGATCTTCCCCCCGAGGAGAGGAAGAGGCGCTTTGTGGAGCTTGTCCTCCCCTCCATCCTCATCGCCAACTACGAGGTCAAATTCATCAGAAGGAACCTGACCTCCGTTCTCCTCAAGCTCAGAAGAGGCTTCAGGTTGAGCAGAGAGGAGAGGGATTACGTCGAGCGGATCCTCTCCCGGTGCAGGGAGGACTCGCTGGAGTCGGTTCTGCTGAAGGTCAATCCGGTTCCTCCGAGCATAGCCTTAGCTCAGGCGGCTGTGGAGAGCGGATGGGGAACCTCCCGCTTCT
>DRNB01000139.1 GCA_011375045.1 Aquifex aeolicus | reverse complement strand
TACGCTGTGGATGAGGACTTCCTCTCCTTTCTCCGGGAAAACGTGAGCATGACCTACCTCTTCGTTGTTCAGCGTCAGAGCACCCCCGTGGACGTGGTTCTGCTGAGCGGAAAAGCCTGCGAGGAAAAGCTCGCGGAGGATCTCACGGGTGCGGTGTCAGCCGGCATCGCTGTGCCTGTGGTTCCCCCTCTCCTCGGCGGGGTTTCCCCGGAGATCTTCCACCGCTATCTTCCCGCCTTCGGAGCGGCTCTTACGGAGGCTTACGACTTCTCCCCTCCTGAGGTAAGGGAGAGGAGGAGATCCGAGCGCTTCCTGAGGAGGGTAACGGTCCTTCTCTTCCTCCTTCTCCTTCTGTGCGTTGCGGGTGTGGGTTTCAGGATCTACACCCTTATGGGGGAGATGAAAACCCTCAGGGAGCTCAGGACAGCGGTGGTAAGAAGATCCGCAGATCTCCTCGCGGATCCCATGCTCAGGGAAGGTTTCTTTTCCTACTATCTGAACTACGTAAACCTTCTGAACGAGACCCGGCGCAGGAACCCCCTGAATCTGCTGAACGTTTCCCGGGAGCTCGTCAGCCAGGAGGGTGTCAGGAAGTGCGTGTTCGGACGCAGGGATAACAGGCTGGTTCTTTTCCTGAAGGTAGAACGTAAGTTTCTGAAGCTCTCGGAGCTTGTTTTCTTCAGGGAGAAGATCCTCAGCAGTTTGAGGGAGATCGAAGGCTCCGGCGTGAGCCACAGGATCCAGAGGGAGCTGAGGGATCTGAAGGAGAACCGGCTGAGCATGGAGGTACTTTTGGAGAGGAGCCTATGAGGCTGAGGATACTCCTTGTCTTTCTGACTTCGTTCCTGCTCTCCTGGACCTTCTTCACCTACCTGAAGCTGGCGGATCTGACGACGGTGCTGGAGGAGGAGAGAGGCAGACTCCTCAGGATGAACAGGGAGCTGTCCTTCAGAAGGGAGCAGGTGATCAGACTCAGGGAGATGGTGGAGCGCAGCCGGATAAGGGTTTTCTCCGAGAGGGAAGCCCTCGAGCTCCTTCTGGAGGAAGTCGACAGGCTCAGGGAAAGCTACGACCTCGAGGTAACGGAGGATCTCAGAAAGGAGGGGGGGAGCTGGAGGATCGGTCTGACCCTCACCTTCAGCCCCGGAAGCGGAAGGGAGTTAGCCCTCCGGATCGAAAGGCTGCTGAAAAGGAGCGTCCCCATCGTCGATATCGAGGGTCTCCTCATAGACGCGGAGGAGGGTAAGGTGAGCCTGAAGCTCAGCCTGATACAGCCCTTTCTGGAGGTAAAGGGGTGAGGGAGTTCAGGATACTCCTCCTGACCGCTCTGATCGTTGCCTCTGCTCTGGGATACTACGTTCACACCCTCTCCTACCCTTTGATAAAGGAAGTCGTTAAGGAGGAAGTGTATAAAGAATCGCCCCGACTTCCCGATTTCCAGCTTATAGTAGCGGAGGAGGTGCCCGTGAACTATCTGTCCGGAGTCAGGATAGGAGCAGTAAAGCGCCAGAGAGCGGAGCTGAGAAAGGAGGAGGCAAAGCCCCCCTCCTACAGACTGAGCTTTACCTTCCTAGGTAAGAAGAAGTACGCCATCATAAACGGGAGGCTCTTCAGGGAAGGGGAGAGGGTGTCTCCCCACGAGAGGATAGTCAGGATATCGGAGGGGAAGGTTCTCCTCTCAGGAAGGTGGGGTAGAAGATGGCTCATCTTGGGAGAGTAATACCGCTTCTGGTTCTGCTTTTGATCTCCTGCGCCCAGAAGGTAGAGGAGCGCGAGCAGACCGCTGCCGCGGTGGAGAAGAAGATGGAGGAAAGCATCGCGGAGGCGAGAGCCTACACACCACCCCTTCCCCCTCCCCCTCCCCCCGTGCCACCCCCCACCTACCGGGAGATAGACCCCTTCGAGAACAGAAGCTTCACCATGTCGGCGGTCTCGGCGCCCCTCCGGAAGGTTCTCTACGCCATAGCTGACGGAGCGGGTCTCAACCTCATCATCGCCCCGGAGGTGGATCCCGAGCAGAAGGTTACCGCCACCTTCGACAGAGTTCCCATGAGGGTGGCTCTCGACATCCTCATGGACATGACGGGTCTCTACTACGAGGTCAGAGGCAACGTCCTCTACGTCAGGGAGATCGTGAGCAGAACCTTCAGGCTTCCCTACGTTCACGCTGTAACTGAGTACACCAGCTCCCTCGGAGGCGACGTCCTCGGCGGTGCCCTTGCCGTGGGTCTGGGAGCGACGGGAACCACAGCCACCGGAACAACCACAACAGGCACAGGCGCTGCAGGTTACGGGTCCGGATCTACAGGTCTGAGGGGTAACTTCACCCTCGATTACAGAAGCCCTCAGGGTATAAACGACTTCTACACTCAGATAGAGGAAAACCTCAAGGGTCTGCTTTCCGACAGGGGTAGCTACGTTCTGAACAGATTTACGGGGACTCTCGTGGTAACGGACAGGAGGAGGAACGTGGAGAGGATCGCGGAGTTCCTCGAGAGGCTCAAGAGAGAGATCAGCAAGCAGGTTCTCATAGAGGCGAAGATAGTGGAGATAGCGCTCTCCGACAGATTTCAGTACGGCGTGGACTGGTCCTCCTTCTTCAGGGACGTTTTCGGAACCGGTGCAAACGTTACCCTCTCCCAGACCCTCTCCGTCCCCACGGGGGGGTTCGCAAGCCTGAATGTGGTGTCCTCCGACTTCACAACGCTGATTAACGCCCTCGCCACCTACGGAAAGATATATACCCTGTCGAACCCCCGGATCATGGTTTCCAACGGACAGACCGCCCTCATAGCGACAGGTATAGTAACTCCCTTCTTCGAAAGGCAGGCTGTAACCCTGACAGGCACCACCACAACCCAGATACAGGAGAACATAGTCAAGACGAACGTTCTGGAGGGGGTGCTCCTCGGAGTTACCCCTTACGTGGACGAGGCGGGCAACATACTGCTCAACATAGTTCCCGTCTCCACGAGGCTGGAGGGAACCAAGAAGCTGGAGCGAAACGGGGAGGTTCTGGCTGAGGCGCCTATCCTGAACGTAAAGGAAACAGGGACCGTGGTCAGGGTCAGAAACAACGAGCTTGTCGTTATAGGAGGGCTGATCGGGGACGTTAAGGGGGTGGAGGAGCGGAAGGTCCCCGGTCTGGGGGACATACCCGTGTTAGGGTATCTGTTCAAGAGCAAAAGGGTTTTCACGGAAAAGAGAGAGCTGATAATATTTCTGAGACCGAGGCTGGTGGAGAGAACGGGTCTGTGAGATGAGCCTGCTTATGGACGTGCTCAGAAAGCTCAGGGACAGAGAAAGGGGCAGTGCGGTTTACCCTCTGCTCAGAAGCCAGCGGGGCAGAAAGATGCTGACCCGCAGGGACCTTCTCATGTTAGGGATCTTCTTCACCATAGGGATGACGGGAACCTACATTATCTCCGAGCTCTTCCTCATAGAAAAAACGCCGGAGGAGAGGGGCATCGTTTCCCCCAAAAAAGAGGAGGTTAAACCTCCGCCGTCGAAGGTAAAGGAGGAAGAACCTCCCCCCGCGGAGCTCAGGGAGGAGAAGAAGGAACCGCCCCGGTCCGGGGAGAGGAAAAAGGAAATCAGGGAGGAGAGCAGAACCCCTCCGCCCCGGAAAACGACCGACGCGAAGGTGAAGAGACAGGAGGGGGAGGACCCCCGCAGACTCGTCCTCATAGCGGACGACCTCTTCAGGAAGGGGAGGCTCCGGGAGAGCATGGAGTTTTACCAGAGGGCTCTTTCCCTGAATCCCTCCAAGGATGTGGCAAACAACCTTCTGGTGATCTACGCACGTCTGGGGCTTTACACCAGAGCGGAGGACCTCCTGAGAAGGTTCCCCGAGGAGGAGCTGGTTTACAGCTACGCTGTCGAGCTTGCCGGAAAGGGGAAAATCCCGGAGGCGCTGTCCGTGGCTGAGAGGTTCCTCTCCGTGGACAGGAAGGGTCTCGTTCACTTTGCGGTGGGATACGCTCGTGAGAGGGCGGGGGAGCTGGAGGAAGCTCTGAAGAGCTACAGGGAAGCTTACAGGAAGGATCCCCAGAACCCCTACTTCGCTGCCAACCTCGCTCGCCTCTTAGAAGCTACCGGAGACAGGGAAACCGCCTACCGCCTCTACCGGCACCTCACCGGTCTTCAGCTGACCCCCGAGCTGAGAATCCTCGTGGAGGAGCGCCTCAGCTACCTTGCCTCCCTTGTGCGATGAGAGGGGAAAGGGGACTCACGCTTATCGAGCTCGCCATCGTCCTCATAGTTCTGGGTGTCCTCTTAGGGCTGGGGGCGAGCGTGATAGGTGTCCTTGTGAAGAGGAACAAGTTTGTGGAGAGCAGGGAGATCGTGTCCGCAAATCTGGAGGGGGTGGTTGGCTACGCCATAGCGAGCGGACGTCTGCCGGCTACGGAGACGGAGCTGATCGGATCCCTCAGGAGCGCGAGGGATTCCTACGGAAAGTTCACGATGTACATCTACAGCGGAAACCTCGACGATTCCTCCGGCGTCATATGCACCGCCACCGCAACGAACATAACCCTGAGGGTGGGCTGTGCGGATGTAGCCTGCACCTCCTACGAGCAGGAGATCCCGAACGTGGCCTTTCTCGTGGTCAGCGGTGATGGAAACTACAACCTTCAGACGTGGCACAGCGCTCTGACCTCTCTTGGTTCCTCCACCGTGGTGATGGGCAGGGCGGACACGAACCTGACCCTCTTCCTCTACACCTATGGTCTCAGCGCCGACGATTACGCCGGGGACGTGCTCAGGAGCGAGCCTTACGACGACATCGTGAAGTGGGTTTCCCTTTATGAACTCAAACCCAAGGTGGGGTGCGGGGGGAGCGGGGGCGGGGGATGTCCCCACTCCACGATCACGGTGAGGAACACCAGCGGACGGAACTACTACTACACCAACTCCTCCACAACCTGCCAGCTCTGGAGTCCGGGCTCATCGGCTACCCTTCCCTCCGGGGACACCCTGAACGTCTACCGCTCTTGGTGGAGGTGCTTCTTCGGAACTCCCGTAGCCAGCATCACCTTCTCCTCCGCCTGTTCCCTGGACACGGCGGGGAACAACGACGCGGTGATCTGCTACGACGGCTCCAACTTCATCGACTGCTGACGTACTTGCCGTTTACCCACCCCTCCACCCTGAGATCACCCCGTCTGAAGCGCACGAGGAGCCACGTCTGGGGACCCTCTCCGAGGACCTCTAACTCGTCCCCCTCCCGGAGGACGTATATAACCCCCGACCTCAGATCCGGAGACTCCCTCATGTTCAGCATGGGAACGCTCACGACGGCTCTCTTTAACTGTGTACCTGCGGTCCGGGAAACTTCCTCTGTCGGATTCGGGAGCTTTGCTCCCAACCTGTCCCCGTATCTGTAGAGGAAAAAGGCGCCTCCTGCGAGGAGCGCGGCGCTCACGTAGAGGGCGATCCGCAGAGGCTTCATCTCCCTTCCCCTGACCCTTATGCCTATGCTCTCCGCGGACCTGTCCACGTGGGAGGGTTTTATCTCCCGGCTCTCCTCCACGAAGGCTGCCATCAGGGACCTCTCCATGAGGATGTTTATAACCCTCGGGATGCCGAGGGAGTAGCGGTAGAGCTTTCTGTAAACGCCGGGGTGTAGCCTCACGTTTCCGCTTCCGGCTTTGGCTATCCTGAAGTCCACGTAAGCTCTGGTCTCCTCGTAGGTGAAGTTCCTGAGCCGGACCAGAACCGTTATCCTCTGCCTCAGCTGTCTGAGTTTGGGTGAGTCGAGTTTCTCCTCCAGCTCCGGCTGTCCGAGGAGGATGATCTGGAGGAGCTTCATGCTGTCCGTTTCGAGGTTGGAGAGGATCCTCAGCTCTTCGAGGGTCTCTGTGGGGAGGTTCTGGGCTTCATCGACCACGATGAGAACCTTGCCACCCTCCCTGCGGGTCTCTATCAGATAGTCCCTGAGGGTGGAGAAGAGTCTGTTCTTTGTTCCTCCGCTGGCGGGCACCCCCAGATCCTCGAGCACCGCCTCGAAAAGCTCCTCGGGGGAGAGGTTCGGGAAGAGTATGTAGGCGTATCTGACCGAGGACGGAAGCTCCTCTATGAACTTCCTCACCGTCAGCGTCTTTCCTGTTCCCGGCTCCCCTATCACCACCGCGAAACCCTCCTCGCTTTCCAGTATGTACCTCAGGGCTGTGAGGGCTTCCTGATGGGACTCGGAGAGGAAGAAGTAGCTCGCATCGGGCGTTATTTTGAAGGGATCATCCTTAAAGCCGAAGAACTCTAAGTAATTCCTCACCTGAGATAAATTTTATAATTACTCACTTAGGAGGTCGACGATGGGGCGCTTCCCGGATATGAAGGACGGGGTGGTTTCTCTGGTCAGGGATTTCTTCGCCGGTATGGAGGGGAGGGAGCCTTTTGAAACGGAGCTGATGGAGTTTCGCCTCCGGCTCAGGGCGAAGCTCCTCGAGATAACCACCTCCTTTCCCACGGAACCCCAGCTCGTGAACAGGAACCTCAACTACGTTCTGTCCGCTCTGGAGGAGGCTCTGAGGGAGGAGGTGGAGCAGGTGGACCTT
>DRNB01000138.1 GCA_011375045.1 Aquifex aeolicus | reverse complement strand
CTCGCCCGCTCTATTTCCCTTCTCCCCTCCTCCTCGAGGAAGAGCCTGTTGTAGAGCTTTGTAAGATAATCCCTGATGGCTTTTTCCATAAGCTCTTCCTTCTCCAGCTCCTCCTTGACTATAAAGGAGAATATGAAGGCGAGGCTCTTGAGGATCTTACCGTCTTCCTCGGTGAAGGGTTTGTCGGAGGTTACCCTTCCCACCGAGAGACTGCCGAAGGGTTCCTCTGTACCCAGTATGGCAACCAGCTTAGCCTTCAGACCTGTTTTCTTCCAGGCTTCCACCGCCCTTTCGTATGCGCTGTAGTCGTTTACTATGAGGTAACCCTTTGCTACAGCCTCGCTGAAGGCGCTCCACCATACGGGAACCTTGAAGTTTTCCGGATCGTATATTCCGGAGCTGATTATGGAGCTCGAAACTCGGGTGTAGTAAATGTAACCGTCCCTTATCTCACCCAGAGCGGCACCGTCAGCTTCGAAAAGCTCCGCAACATCGTCCAGAATACTCCTCCAGTTGTCCCTTTCATACTCCCTCGCGGCTACCCTTTCTATTATCTTCAGGAGCTTTCCTATTTTATCCTCACACTCCATTTCTGAACTTTTAAGTTACTTTAACACAACTTCTTTTTCAACCTCACCCTCCGGTTCCCTGAGGGCTTTTTTCACAGCTTCCTCCAGCTGAACTGTTCCCGCACCCCTCCTTATCCTGAGGAAAAACTCCTCGTTGCCCTTTGCACCCCGGGGGAAAGCTTTGACCACTCCCCGGAGTCCAAAACCGAGGTCCTGAGCGAACCCGATCACCCTGAGAAGAGCCTTCTCCTTAAGCTCCTCCTCCCTGACCACCCCTCCCCTGACCTCCTTAGGGGACAGTTCGAACTGAGGCTTGACCAGCACCAGAGCCTCTCCTTCCTCCTTCAGAAAAGGTAAAACGGAGGGTAGGATCCTTGTAAGGGATATAAAGGAAACGTCCACCGTGAGGATATCGACCTTCTCGGGAACGTGTTCCTCCGTAAGAGATCTCGCGTCCGTTTTTTCGTAGAGAATAACCCTCGGATCCTGCCTGAGTCTGGGGTGCATCTGACCCCTGCCCACGTCGACCGCGTAGACACGCACAGCCCCGTGCTGGAGCAGGCAGTCTGTAAAACCTCCTGTGGAGGAACCCACATCGAGAGCCGTCCTGCCCCTTACCTCAACCCCCAGACGCTTCAGAGCGTACTCCAGCTTGTAACCGCCCCGGGAGACGTAGCGGGGAGGTTCGAGAACCCTTACCTCCTCCCCACCCTTTAATCTGTATCCGGGCTTGTCGACCCGGTGTCCGTTGACGTAAACCAGCCCCGCCATGATAAGCGCCCGGGCTTTCTCCCGGGACTCCACAAAGCCTCTCTCCAGAAGGAATCGGTCGAGTCTCTCCACTGTGCTAATATAATATCTTTCAAAACCTCTGGAGGTGAAGGACTTGGACATACTTTCCCGCGTGGCTGAAAAGGTGCAGAAGGAAACCGGCGTCAGGCTTCACAGGAGAAACGTCGAGCGCCTGCTGTCCGCTGTTCTGAACACAGGCGATTTCTGGAAGATTGTGGATCTGTCCGATCTGCCCGTTCCCGCCGCTTCCGGTATAGTGAAGAGCTTTGTGGAGGAAGGCGTGCTCTTTATAGACGACGCAGAGAACATCCTCCTGACCCAGAGGGGATACGATCTGCTGGAGGAACTGGGTATAGAGGCGGTTGTGGACTTCTCCTGCGGTGCCTGTGAGGGGAGAGGATACCCCTTTTACGGGGACAAGGAGCTTTACAGAACCTTCGTTGAGCTTGCGAAGGACAGACCCGGCGCCATCAGGGACTACGATCAGGGAGCGGTAACCCCCGAAACGACCGTTTCACGGGTGCTTTTCATCGATTCCCGGGGCGATCTCAGGGGAAAGGACGTGCTGGTAATGGGTGCGGAGGACGATCTGACCGGACTGGCTGTGGCTCTGACCCGAAGGGCGAGGAGCGTTCTTGTTATAGACATAGACGAGAGGCTCATAGACTTCGACAAAAGGATATTCAGGGAGCTTGGGATAGACAACGCGGAGGCGAAAGTCTGGGATCTGAGAAAGCCTTTTCCGGAGGATATGCTGGGCAGGTTCGACGTCTTCATCACCGATCCCCCCGAAACCTTCGCCGCCTTCAGAGCCTTCATAGGCAGAGGCATAGCCACCCTGAAGGAGGAAGGGTGCGCAGGTTACTTCGGACTGACCCTCAGGGACTCCTCTATATTCAGGTGGAAGGAGTTTCAGGAAACCCTCCTGAGCGAGTACGGAACGGTGATCACCGATATAGTTCAGGACTTCAACCACTACATGAACTGGGAGTACCATCCCCAGACCAGAGCAGCCCAGATAGCTCCCGTTAAAAAACCGCCGAAGGAGATATGGTATCGGTCCGCCTGGTTCAGAATAGAAACCCTGCCGGGTTTTAAAAGATGGAACGAACCTATTTCAGACGAGGTTTTCTATCTGGATGAGGAAGGCTCTACTACTTAGCCTCATCCTCTTCCTTTTCGGGGGAGGCTTTTCGAAGAGGGATTACGATCCGCCCTCCCTGCCCCCTGAACCCCTCGCGGAGGATCTGCCCCCCGAGTTCGAAGAGCTGTTCACCATCAGAAGCGTGGAGAGCGCCAGACCGGACATCTGGCCCGTGGTAGGCATAATTACCTCAGACTTCGGCTGGAGGCGGATGAGGAGGCGCAGGGAGTTTCATCCGGGCGTGGACATAGGTGCTCCTTACGGTAGCAAGGTGGTTGCAACCTCCGACGGCTACGTTCTCTTTGCCGGATGGGTGAGGGGATACGGAAACACGGTCATACTTTACCACGGCTTTGGCTACATAACCCTTTACGCCCACATGGCTTCCGTTGCGGTCAGGAGGGGGGAGAAGGTTCCCAAGAACGGAGTGGTCGGCTACGTGGGTTCCTCAGGGAGAACCACCGGACCCCACCTCCACTACGAGGTAATAAAGTACGGCATCCGGCAGAACCCTATACTTTACCTGCCGTAAACTTTACGCTACGCTGACGCTTTCCCCTAAGCCAAGCCCCGCTGGCGCAGTTCGTCCTCGTAAATCCTTCTGTAGAGGAGGTTCCACTCGGGGGTTCCCTCGAGGATGTTTCTGGACTGCTGTCTTATCTTCTCTCTGACCCTGCGCTCTATCTCCTCCTCCTCCCTGACCGCGTCCCTCAGGATATCCGCCACCCTCTTCCTTATGAGCGGAGGATCTTCGTAGATCTCTACGGTTTCATCCTGCATGATGAGATCCCTGATCATGTTCGCTATCTGGTTCATCCTCTCCCTTCTGTTTATGTTTATCTTCATCTCCTCCGCGAGCTTAGCCTTCACCGCCTTGAAGGCGGTCCTGTAATCGAGATTGGTCTCCTCCAAAAGGTTCATCTTCTCCTTGAGGATCTCCTTGGTCCTCTCGTCCAGCTCCTTTTCTTCCTCCTCCGCCTTTCTGAAAACACCCACGATCTTCTTCCTGAAGAGCTCCGGATCCTCAGCCTCGATGAGTTTCTCCTGAGTAAGCTCCCTGACTATTCTATCGGCAATCCTCTCTACAAGCCTCTCCGGAAGTTTCATTTCCCCAATTATAACACACCGCAGGTCGTTTCGTCCTGCTTACAGAAAGCTCTCCAGAAGATCCTCTACCTCTCTGGTGTAGCCTCCCTCCGGGCTGTTTATGAAAACGGATCTTTCCACCTGCAGGGGTCCGGGAACGTTGCGGATCGCGGTTACTGTGCAGAGTTTGGGTGCTCTGTCGGGTCTGGAGTGGATGAGCGTTGCAAACCGCGGGGGGAGGTTCGCTTCTGCGAGCAGGAGGAACAGCTCGTAGAGACGGAAGGAGGGGATCAGAAGGTTGAGGTAACCACCGTCCCTGAGCAGGTAGGAGGCTGAGCCAACGAAGTCCCTCAGCGTGGTATCTTCCTCGAAGTGATACTTATCGGCACAGCCGTAGCTCCGGGGGAAGAAGGGGGGGTTGGCTATCGCCACGTCGAACTCTCCCCTTTCGAAGCGCTCCCTGACCTTTCTTATGTCCACAGGGACCGCCGTTATCTTTTCCTCGAGATCGTTCAGACGGACGTTCTCCTGAAGGAGTTTGAGCATTTCAGGATCCCTCTCGAGAGCGAAGACCCTGCAGCCGAACTTCTTTGCCACGACCAGGGAGAGGAAGCCGAATCCGGCTCCCAGATCGACGACCCTGCTGGTTCCCCTCAACCCCCTGAGTCGCGACAGAAAGACCACGAGATCGACGGATACCCTGTGCTTCCTTCCCTGAAGGAGTCTGATCTTTCCCCTGAAGAAGGGGAAAGCTTTATCTGAGCCTTTCAACCACGTCTATCAGAGCCTGAGCCTTCTCCTTT
>DRNB01000137.1 GCA_011375045.1 Aquifex aeolicus | reverse complement strand
GAGGAGTCCGTGCGACCCGGAGGGGTTTACAGGATCTTCTTCGGCATGAGGGAGGAGGAAGGGAGGTTCCGCACCATCGAGGGGAAGGTTTACCTTCTGAGGCTGAGGGGGGAGGTTGTTTCCAGAAGGGGGGACAGGCTTCTGGTTCTGAACAGCTCCGGAAGACTCCTGACCTCCGGAAGAGTTCTCCATCCGGCGGTAGAGATCAGCTCGAAGGGTTTTGTGAGGAAACACCTCGGGGATCTGCTGGATAACTTCCTGATATACCTGCTCAGGGAGAGGGGATCCAGAGGGATGAGGAGGGAGGAGGTGATCAGCAGAACCGGCAGGTTCCCGGAGCTTTCCGGATCGGAGGAGGTCGTTGTCCTGAAGGATAAGCTCTATCTGAAGGAGCACCTGCTCCTGCTTGCGGATCGTCTTGGGGAGAAGCTGAAGGAGGCGGGGGAAGCCGTCCCAAAGGACAGGATTCTTGGGGAGCTGTCCATCGAGGAGGAGCTTCTGCCCTACCTGCTCTCCCTCCTGAGAGGATGGTGTGTGAGGGAGGGGTACCTGCTGAGGGACGACGGCGGAACCCTGCCCTACGAGGAGGACCTTCGGAGGCTCCTCAGCTTCATGGGGAGGGGTTTCAGGAGGGAGGAGGAGCTTCTCTCGGCAGGCTTCGAACGGGAGATCCTGAGGTTCGCCGTTCGCAAAGGGTATGTGCACCGGATAGGGGGGGATCTGCTGATCTCCGACGACTTCCTCCGGGAGCTGGTGGCGGAGCTGAGATCCCTCGGGGAGGAGTTCACCCTTCAGGAGGCAAAGAGCAGGCTCGGTCTAACGCGGAAGTTCCTCATACCCCTTCTCGAGCACCTCGACCGGCTGAGGCTCACCGTCAGGAAGGGAAACCTTCGCAGGTGGACACGCTGAGGATATGGGTTATCCTTTGAAAGAGCATGAGGAGGTTTGCGCTTTTCATCCTTCTGGAGGTGGTGCTGATGACCCTTGCCGTTGCTCAGGAGCTTTACATAAGGGATCTTCCCAACGGAGCCAAGCTGATAGTCAAACCCAGGGACGACACGTCCGCGGTGGCGCTTCACGTGTGGTTCAGGGTGGGTTCCGTTTTCGAAAGATACGATGAGAAGGGGATGGCTCACTTCCTCGAGCACATGCTCTTCAACGGCTCGGAGAAGTACCCCTACGGGGAGATAGACAGGATAGTGGAGAGCCTCGGAGGCAACATAAACGCCGGTACCTCCAAGGACTTCACCTACTACCACGTGGAGATAGCCTACCCCTACTGGAAGGAAGCCCTCGAGGTTCTGTACCAGCTCACGATGAAGCCTCTCCTCAGGGAGGAGTTTCTGGAGAAGGAAAAGAGCATAGTTATAGAGGAACTGCACCGCAGTAAGGACAACCCCACCACGGTTCTGTGGGAAACCTTCGAAAAGACAGCCTACAAGGTGTCTCCCTACAGGTTCCCCGTGATAGGCTTCGAAGAGACCATAAGGAAGTTCACCAGCCGGATGGTCAGGGACTTTTACAGGAACTTCTATCAGCCAAGGAACATGGCGCTCGTGGTTGTGGGGAGGGTAGATCCCGCGGAGGTGGAGGAGGTGGTGGCGGAAACCTTCGGCAGGGAGGAGGGAAGACCTGTCCCTAAGGTGGATATACCCTCCGAACCCGAAAGGGTGGGTGTGAGATCGGAGAGGATAGAGGATCCCCGCATAGAGAAGGCGTACTGGATGATAGGCTGGAACGCACCCGCCATAGCCAAGACCGACTACTACGCCCTTCTGGTGCTGGATGAGATCCTGGGGAGCGGGAGAACGTCCATCTTCTACAGGGAGCTGAGGGAAAAGGGTTTTGTTTACTCCTACTTCTCGGGGGATCTGGGAAGACCGAGGGACAACTTCTTCGTCGTAAGCGCCACCTTCGATCCGGCTCGTTACGAGGAGGTCAAGAGGAGGATTTTCGAGATCCTCAGGGAGACCTACGAGACCCTGACAGACGAGATGGTGGAGAACGCAAAGGAGCGCATCGTCAACGGGAGGATATTCGAAGAGGAGAAGGTGGAGAGCGAGGCTTACGACATAGGATACTCCTACACGGTTGCAAGAGATCTGAACTTTTACCGATACTTCGAAAAGAACGTCCGCAGGGTCAGGAGGGTGGACGTTCTGAGGGTATTCGAGAGGTACCTGAGGGAGGACAGCTACGTGGAGGTCCTCATGCTGCCGGCGAGGAGGTAGGAGGATGAAGCTTCTGCTACCTGTTCTGATCCTTGCCCTCTTTTCCTCCGGATGCACCCTCATGGTAGGAGCTGCGGCAGGAGGAGCGGCAGGTTACTACGCCGGGGAAAAGGGTTACAAGGTAAAGATAGAGAAGGAGGAGTAAAATAATAACAGCCATGAGGAAGCTTATCCTTGGGCTGTTTCTGCTGTCGCTTCTGATAAGCTCCTGCGCTGAGGTGATCCTCTTCTCCGCAGGCATGGTGGCTGGCGGAGCGGCAGGTTACTACGCCGGCAAAGAGGGCTACAGGGTGAAGATAGAGAAAGAAGAAAAGAGATGATACTCCTCTTCTGCCTCCTGTTTCTGACAGCGATAGCTTACGGAGGTGTGCAGGTGATCGAAAAAACCCTCCCCAACGGTGTAAAACTCCTCGTGAAGGAGACCTCCGGAAAGGGCATCGTCTCAGGGGTTCTCTTCTTCCGGGGGGGTAAGCACGGAGAGGTAAGGAAGGGGGAAACCTCCCTGCTTTTTACCCTCCTGCTCAAGGGGAGCGAAAGGTTCCCCAGCTCCTACGAGATCTCCCTTCCCTTCGAACGGTTCGGTGGATACGTGTACTCCTCATCGGGGGACGATTTCTCCGAGATAGGCTTCTCCACAAAGGTGGAGGGGCTGAGGGAAGCCTTGGAGGTTCTGGGAGACATCCTCACGTCCCCCCTGCTCCGGGAGGAGGATATAGAGCGGGAGAGACGAAACGCCATCGTTGCCCTCAGATCCAAGAGGGAGCGGGGCATGGAGTTTGCGATGGAGAACCTCAGAAAGCTCACCTACAGGGGAACACCCTACGAAACCTCGGCGCTGGGAACGGAGGAGGATCTGTCCGCCCTCAGAAGAGAGGATCTGATCCGGCGGATGGGGGAGGTTATCAGGGGGGGTAACCTTGTGGTCAGCGTAGTCGGAGACTTCAGGGCTGAGGAGATACTCCCCCTCCTCGAAAAAACCTTCGGAAGCCTCCCGAAGGGAAAGCTGGAGATCGGAGAGGGGAGGTTCCCGCTGCGGGAGAGCAGAACTGTGAAGGTCAGGAGGGAGGGAACCCAGACCACTATCCTCTGCGCCTTCGATGCCCCCGACCGAAGGAGTCGGGACTACTTCACCTTCAAGGTGCTCAACAGCGCCCTCGGCGACGGGATGACCTCGAAGCTCTTCAGGGTACTCAGGGAGAAAAAAGGCTACGCCTACGCCACCTATTCCTTTTACCCCACGAGGTTCATGGCTCCGCGCCTGTTTGCGTACGTGGGAACCTCCCCCGACAAAGGGGACAGCGCCCTGAAGGATCTTCTGAAGCTGGTGAGGAACCCGGAGCTGGATGAGAAGGACGTGGAGATAGCAAGGAGAAAGATAATCGGAGACTTCCTCCTGGACCATCAGACCCGGCTCAAACAGGCGTGGTACTTAGGATTTTACGAGGTAATGGGTCTCGGCTGGCGGATGGACAGCGAGTATCCTGAGCGGATTAAAGACGTTACCCTCGAGGAGGTTCGCAGGGCGGTTGACCGCTATATAAAGAAACACCACTGCGTTGTGGTTCATCCCTGAGTGGTAAAATAGGAAGTCATGGAAGCTGTGATAGGCGTTCTGACCGTTTCCGACAGGGCGAGCAAGGGTGAGTACGAGGATCTGAGCGGAAAGGCTATACTGGATTACCTCAGGGAGGTGGTAAAGACACCCTACCGGGTGGAGTACAGGATCGTTCCCGACGACAGGGAGTTCATAGAGCGGACCCTCCGGGAGATGGTGGACGAGCTGGGGTGTAGCCTTGTGCTTACCACGGGAGGCACAGGTCCGGCTCCGAGGGACGTAACGCCTGAGGCGACGGAAGCCGTCTGTGAGAAGATCCTGCCGGGCTTCGGGGAGCTGATGAGAAAGGTTTCCCTCGAGCAGGTTCCCACCGCCATACTGTCCCGTCAGACCGCGGGGGTCAGGAAGAACTGCCTCATAGTGAACCTTCCGGGCAAACCCCAGTCCATAAAGGTCTGCCTCGATGCCGTTTTCCCCGCCATCCCCTACTGTATAGATCTGATAGGGGGAGCCTTCATAGACACCTACGAGGACAGGATAAGAGCCTTCAGGCCCGGTCGGTGAGATCGAGGACATAAACCTCATCCGTCAGGGAGCTACCTTTAATCCCATGAAGTTCCTGAGAAAGCTCACAGCCCGGGGGGAGAACACCTCCGGAGAGTACGTCTTCGGTGAGCTGAGGATCTCCCCCGGCGGAAGACTCGCGGGAGATCCCGATGCGAGGATGGAGGAGTTCTGGGTGGAGGTGGTGGGAACGGATCCCGCGGGATACTGGGTTCTGGTCGGCAGACGCTACGGACAGTTTCAGCTCTACAACTGGCGGGGGGATCTTCACAGACTTCCCTCGCGGCCACCCTCCAGATCGGTTACCGACGTGGTCTTTACCGAAGAGGTGCTCTGCGTAGCGGCTCCGCCCCACGTGGTTCTTTACAGCCTCATCGATCCGCAGGATCCCGGATCCTGGAGGGCGCACAGGCTTTCCGGAGAGGGCGTCAGACCCATCGGTGGTCTGGATGCGGGAGGAGATGTGGTTGCCTTCGCAGGTATAGGTGAGAGAATTCACCTCGTT
>DRNB01000136.1 GCA_011375045.1 Aquifex aeolicus | reverse complement strand
GATCTCTCGGACGTCATATTCATCTGCACGGGCAACAGGATGGACACCATACCCGCACCCCTTTTAGACAGGATGGAGCTGATCCAGCTGTCCGGCTACTCGGAGGAGGAAAAGCTCTTCATCGCTCAGCGACACCTGCTCCCCAAGCTGATACCCCTCCACGGGCTCGGTGAGGAGGAGGTCAGGTTCGAGGACGGAGCCATTTTAGAGATCGTGAGAGGTTACACCCGCGAAGCGGGTGTGAGGAACCTCCAGAGACAGATCTCCTCCATACTCAGGAAGATAGCGGTCCGGAAGCTAAAGGGGGAGGAGGGACCCTTCACCGTAAAGGCGGAGGACATCAGAAAGCTGCTGGGTGTTCCCAGATACCAGCCGGAGAAGGAGAAGGAACCCCTCGTGGGCATAGCGACGGGTCTGGCGTGGACGGAGGTGGGGGGCGAGATCATGTTCATAGAGGCGACCAAGATGAAGGGAAAGGGAGGGCTCCTCCTCACAGGTTCCTTGGGGGACATCATGAAGGAGTCCGCTCAGGCTGCTCTCTCCTACATTCGGTCCAACGCGGAGCACTTCGGCATAGATCCCGACATATTTCCCAACATAGACATCCACATCCACGTTCCCGAGGGAGCGGTTCCCAAGGACGGTCCCTCCGCGGGCGTAGCCATAGCCACCGCTCTCGAATCCCTCCTCACCGACAGACCCGTCAGGATGGACATAGCCATGACCGGGGAGATCACCCTCAGGGGAAGGGTCCTGCCGGTCGGCGGGCTGAAGGAGAAGATCCTCGCCGCCAAGAGGGCGGGTATATACGAGGTCATACTCCCCGAGAAGAACAGGGAGGAGGTGCTCGAGGATCTGCCTCCTTACGTCCGGGAGAAGATGAAGCTCCACTTCGTCAGCCACCTCGACGAGGTGTTCGAGCTCTCCCTCACGGGCTAAAGGTCGGAGAAACCCAGCACCTGATCGATCCTCCTGCCGGTTCGCTCCTCGAAGTGCCTCTGTCCGGCTCTTCCGAGGGACTGGGCGCCGAGAACCACGAGGGCGAGGGAGCCTCTCTTCAGCTCCGGCAACCTGCTTCTCAGAACCTCCATCACGTTCACGCCTCTTCCGTCCTGAAGGGTGTCCGCCGGAACACCCAGGAGCCTCTCAGCCTCCGGCTCCCCTATCAGAAGCCACCGGGACACGTCGGGGAAGACCTCGGTTCTGAGCGAAGCCTCTATCCTCTCTTTCTTCAGCCTCTCCCGCCAGCCGGCCGGAACGAGGAAGGTGGGTTCCGCAAGGACCCTCGGCTCATCGAGGGGAAGGTCCCTGAACTCCTCGAGGAGAACGATCCTTACAAACTGCCTGCCGAGGTAGAGAACGCCGTCCCCTTCCTCCACCACCCTCCCCCGAACCTTCCCCCTGAGGGAGGCGGAGTAGGGAAGCACAAAGGAGGGAAGGCTCCGCTCCTGCACCCGGATGAACCCCTCGAGGACCCTCCAGTTCAGGAAGGGGAACTCCTCCTCCCGAACCCTCAGACCCCAGGACTCGGCGAAGAGACGGAGCTCCTTCAGGAGGAGGGTTTCCTCCCTTGTGCCCGGACGTCTTCCCCTGAAGGCTATCAGCTCACCCCGCCGGCTGTATATGCACCCGCAGTAGTTCTGAAGATACAGACCCTTTTCCCGGGCGACCCTGAACATCTCCTGAGTGCCTCCCCCCTTCCTGTAATCGGGAGCTAAAAAGCGCAGACCAAAGAGCCGGGCTACCCTCTCCCCCGCTTCCCTCAGCTGTCCGGGGTCTTTTCGGGGGCTCATCAGGAGGGTGGTGGTGAACGCCTCGCACCCCAGATCCCGGGCAACTCCGGCGCTTTTCTCGAGCCTGATGTCGAAGCAGAGGAGGCACCTCCTTCCCCCTTCGGGTTCCTCCTCGAGACCCTTCACCTTCAGGAGCCACCTTTCGGGATCGTAGTCTCCCTCGATGAACTCTATACCCATCTCCCTGCACACCCGCAGGGTTTCGATCATCCTGAGCTTATACTCCTCGGGGGGGTGTATGTTCGGGTCGTAAAAGAAGCAGACGAGTCTCTCTCCGGGGTGTTCCTCCCTGAACCTTTTTATGAAGTAGAGGGCGTCGGGAGCACAGCAGGCGTGGATGAGGGTTCCACCCATCAGCTTCCGCTTTTTCTGGAGGTGATTATGTCCTCGACCCGCATGACCTTTCTCTTCGGGATGCCTACGATAGCCTTCTCCGCGTCGCTCTCACGCACCTTGGAAAGCTCGTTCTGGATGAACTCGAAGAGCTGGTCTATCTGCCTCTGAAGCTCCTCCATCTGCTCCTTCATGTTGAGGATGATGTCCACACCTGCGAGGTTTACCCCCAGCTCCCTTGTGAGGAAGAGGATGAACTCGAGACGCTGGAGATCCTCCTCCGAGTAAAGCCGGGTGTTGCCTTCGGTCCGGGAGGGTTTGAGGAGACCCTCCCTCTCGTAAAGCCGGAGGGTCTGGGGATGTATATCGAACATCCGCGCTACTACACCTATGGTGTAGAGACGTTTCCTCTTCATGGCTTCCTCTCCTTTATCCTCTCAGGTTCGGGGAGCAGTTCCCTCAGCTCCTTCAGGAGCTTCTCCACCTTCCTGCCGTCCCCGAAAACCTTGTGGAGAACGCCTATCTTGGGAACGTCTATGTTCACCCTCACGTAGAGATCTCCTCTTCCGCCACCCCTGAGCCGGGGCATGCCGTGTCCCGCCACCTTCACGAGGTCCCCGTGTCCGGTTCCGGCGGGGATCTTCACCTTCACCTTCTCCCCCGAGAGCGTGGGCACCTCTATCTCCGTTCCCAGAACCGCCTCGGGGAAGGTTACGTTCGCGTCCACGTAGAGGTCGTCCCCCTTTCTCTCGAATACCCTGTGGGGTCTGATTCTTATCTGGATGTAGAGGTTCCCGGGCGGTCCCCCGAACCTTCCGGCGTGTCCCTTGCCTTCGACGATCAGCCTGGAGCCTGTGTCCACGCCGGGGGGTATCCTCACCTTAATGGTCTCTCTGGAGCGAACCGCTCCCCTTCCACCGCAAACCCTGCAGGGTTCGTAGAGGGTTCCTGTGCCACCGCAGGTGGGGCAGGTCTGGGATATGGTGATGAAGAACTGCTTCTGAACCACGTGTCCCCTTCCACCGCAGGTGGAGCAGGTTCTCACACCCTTGTCCCTGCTGTAACCTGTTCCACCGCAGGAGGTGCACTCCGTATCCCTGTCCACCTCCACCTCGAGGGTTGTTCCCCTGTAAGCGTCCTCCAGGGAGATCTCCACGGTTCTGTATATGTCCTCACCCCGAAGGGGTCTTCTCTCACCCCTCCTTCTGGATCTGGAGGCTCTTTCGAAGATGGTGTCGAAGTCGAAGCCGAAGCCTTCCCCGAAGAACTCCCTCAGCAGGTCGTCTATGGAGGGTATATCCTGAGCCTGCGTCTGTCCTGTTCCCTCGAAGGCGGCGTGTCCGTAGGTGTCGTAGAGCCTGCGCTTTTCTGGATCCGAGAGAACCTGATAGGCTTCGTTTATCTCCTTGAACTTCTCCTGAGCGGAGGGATCCTTGTTTATATCCGGATGATACTTTCTGGCGAGGCGTCTGAAGGCTTTTTTGATCTCCTCCTGTGAGGCGTTTCTGGGCACTCCGAGGATCTCGTAGTAGTCCTTCTTGGTGGAAGGCATTTACAAACCTCCTGTCAACCTTTCTATTGCAGTAATAAGATAAAATTTGAGTGTTTCTGTGTCAAGTTTTGGGGGGGATGAGGCGCTCGGGCTTGAGGATGCCACCGCTCAGTTTTCCTACTCCCACAAAGAGATCGTCTATGTATATCCTAACATAACCCTCCCCCTCCTCCTGAAGGGGGACCGGGTTCCCGTGAAGGATCCGCTCCCCCCTGAATCTGTCCAGAGAAACGGCGGGCAGGAAGGAGAGACCCTCCTCCACGGGCACCACGAACCTGCCGGGGTTCTCGTCCTTCAGGAACCTCTCGAGATCCACCGCCGCATCGAGACCGAAGGGTCCCACCTGAGTCCGGATCAGCTCCGTAACGATGGCTCCTGTGGAGAGCCTCTGCCCCGCGTCGTGAATCAGGCTGCGGACGTAGGTCCCCGAGGAGACGAGAACCTCCACCTCGAAGTGGGGGATCTCACAGCTGAGGAGTTCTATCTCATAGACCTTCACGCGGACGGGCTTCAGGAGGGGCATGACCCCCTTCCGGGCGAGTCTGTAAGCTCTCTTTCCCCCCACCTTCTTGGCGGAAAAGGGGGGAGGGGTCTGCTCTATCTCACCCCTGAAGCTCTGAAGAACCTCCCGGAGCTGATCGCAGCTCACGCTGACCTCCCTTTCCGCGAGGACGTTCCCCTCCACGTCGTAGGTGTCCGTTTCGATGCCGAGCCTTCCCCTCACGCGGTAGCGTTTCTTCAGCTCTGTGAATATCCAGGAAAATCTGGTGGCTTTACCCAAGAGAACGAGGAGAACTCCCCGGGCTAAAGGGTCGAGGGTTCCCGTGTGTCCCGCCTTTGTCCTCAGGCGCCTCCTGACCTTCTCCACAACCTGTGAGGAGGTCAATCCGGAGGGTTTGGAGAGGATCAGAAGACCGTCCATGGACCCTTCAGCTCAGGAAGTCCTTGAGGTGTCTCTTCATCGCCAGGCTTCTCAGCTTCCGGAGGGCTCTGGTTTCGAGCTGACGCACCCTCTCCCTGGACACTCCGAGGATGTCCCCGATCTCCCTGAGGGTTCTGGGTTCGTTGCCTCTCAAGCCGAAGCGCAGCTCCACGACCCTCCGCTCCTTCTCCGGCAGTTTGTCCAGAAGGTCGTATATTTCTTTTTCGAGGACCTCCTGTATCACGCTCTCCTCCACCTCAGCGGTTCCGTGCTTGCTCAGGAAGTCCACGAAGAAGGTGTCCTCGTTCTCACCGACGGGGGCGTCGAGGGACAGGGGTATCCGGCAGACCTGAAGGTATCTCTCCACCTCCTCCGGAGACATCCTGTAGCCTTCCTTCTTCAGCCTCTCCTCGATCTCCTTCTTGGTGGGTTCCCTGCCAAGCTCCTTCTCCAGCTCCCGGGCTATCATCTCCCGGTTTAACTTCTCCGCCACCTCCTCGGGTGTGGGTTCCCTCTCCAGCTCCTTGGCGAGCTCCGCGTATATGGTCCCTATCTTGCTTATGAGGTGGGACTGCTTGAGGGGTATCCTGACCGCTCCCGTCTGCTGGGACAGCGCCTGCATTATCGCCTGCCTTATCCACCACACCGCGTAGGAGATAAACTTTACCCCCCGCTCCGGATCGAACCTCTTCGCCGCCTCGAGGAGACCGAGGTTGCCAGCCGCTATGAGCTCGGAGAAGGGCAGACCGTAGCCTATATACTGCTTTGCCACGCTCACCACAAAGCGCAGGTTGGACTCCACCAGCTTCTTCAGAGCCTCCTCGTCCCCTTCTTTGGCTCTCTTGGCTAACTCCTTCTCCTCCTCAGGGGAGAGGAGGGGTATCTTCGATATCCTCTTGAGATACTGGTTTATTAGCTCCTGTTCTGTGTCCGGCATGGTCCCTCTCACTCAAGGTTCAGAACGAGGTAAAGGTTGCTGGCTCCCCTTCTGACCAGAAGGAGGGCTTTCTCCTTACCCATCTCCCTCAGGCTATCCATTACCCTCTGAAACTCCCCCACACTATCTATCTT
>DRNB01000135.1 GCA_011375045.1 Aquifex aeolicus | reverse complement strand
GCCTTCTCCAGGATCTCGCTCTTTATCTTTGCCGCCTCCTTCTTGGCGGACTCGAGGACGGAGTTGGCAGAAGCCCGGGCGGACTCCAAGATCTCCTCAGCCTTCTTCAGGTGGTTCTTCGCCTCATCCCTGAGGGAGGACGCCTCCTCGAGGTTCCGCTTGACGATGCGCTCCCTCTCCTCTATCACGCGGGAGTAAGGCTTCACGTAGATCAGGTTCAGGACGAGAACGAAGAAAAGGAACAGAGCCGCCTGTATGAAGAGGGTGAAGTTGGGTATCACTCCGACGTCCATACTCTACCTCCAGCGCTAACCATTATCCTATACAGGGATCAGGATTTCAAGTTAACTGGCTCTGGCGAGCCGTTTCTGAAGGATTCGATCCTTCTCTACGATGTTCTTCACCTTCTCCTTCAGCTTCCTCCTGCTTTTGCTCTTCATAACCCGCAGGAGGTTTGTAAGCAGTCCAGCCATACTATTAACCTTAGGCTCGGATCGGCAAAGCCATCCGCCGACTTTACCCCGTATTTCATGAACTTAGGCAACCACAGCTATGTCCTTGAAAGCGTGCCTTTTTTCAGGAGCGCCTTGTGGGATTTGGAGCCACAACAGCCTGAGCTATCGAATCCTCCAAAGCCTTGAAGCCGTGATCCTCGTTGGGATCGTAGAAGACTGTGCCACCCTCTCCGAGGGTCTCCTCCCTGTTTTCAGAGCCTATGTAAAAGGAGAGCTTCCCCTTTAGGACGGTTATCACCACCGTGGAGGGGGACCTGTGGGGTTTTATCTCCTGTCCTGCTTTGAGGTAGAACCTCATGACCCTGACGTTGTCGTCGTTGAACACCACCTCCCTTGCGGGATGCTCGGGGTTGAACTTATCCTCGAGGATTTTCACCACCGCCATCTTCGACCTCCTTGAGCTTTTTAATCAGCGGAACAAAAGCCACCTTTACAAAGAGTATCACCACAGCAGCGTAAGCGAGGCTCGAAAAGGCTCTGAGGGGAGGGTTGAGGTTATCGAGAACGAGGAAGATAAGGAAGGCAGGCACCGCGTACTCTAAAAACTTTGGAGCGAAGGCTTCGTCCACCAGCTCGCTCACCGCAGGCACCCTGCCGCCGGTCCTTCCGGCGAACTTCCAGTTCCAGACTATCCTCGGAAGCAGGTGAAAGATCCCCCCGAAGATGGTGAAGGCTGTAAAACCATAGACGAGCAGGTTAAGGTGCAGATCCACAGTAAAGGGGAGAGCCGCCGGTTTTGCCGCCGTCAGCGTCCCCACAGCGAGACCGAAGGGTAGAAAGACCATAGCCACCAGAAAGATACGAACCACAGGAGGCAGGGGTGCAGGCATCCTGCGGTTTGCAATAACCCCGTATATCAGATAGAGGAAGAAGAGGGATACGCCGAACTCGAGGAGGGAGGAGACCGCTATCGCGGTGTAGTTCATGAACAGAAAGGAAGCGAGAAAAACAGGAGTCGTAGCCTGCTTGATCCAGAAAAGCCTCTGAGCCTTCCTCACGTTGAGGGTTTCCATGAGAAGCATGGGGATCCACGCCAGCTCCACACCATAGACAGCGTTCAGCATAGCTCCCACCGTGAGGGTGTGGATCGCCAGCTGAAAGGGAACAAGGTCGAAGTTAAAGGATAGAAAGAGAAAGAAGGTAGAGAGGGTCAGATACGTGGCTGAGGAGCCTATAAACTTCACCGTTACCGGGGTCCAGTTGCTTATGTTCCTGAGTCCGTGCAGATAGAAGGCCGCCACCGACACAAAGAGCAGGAGGGAACCCAGCTCAAAGCGGTGAAAGTAAAAGAGGATCAGCGAGGCTACCGTTCCCCCCAGCACCCAGTAGGAGATCTGGGGATTGGATAGCTTTCTGTTCTGGGAGTTGGGAATTATCTGATACATCGCTCCCAACAGAACCAGTCCCACAAAGCCAAAAACGAGGGTTACGTAGAAGAGCACCTGCTCCTCAGGTATCTGCTTGAGGAAGAGGGAAAAGAACAGGTTAAACACAGCGACAGCAAAGAGCGGAGGCGTTATTCTGGATATGTAAAACATAGCCGTTCACCCGAAGCGTAATAAGTAATCGGTTATT
>DRNB01000134.1 GCA_011375045.1 Aquifex aeolicus | reverse complement strand
GAAGGGAAAGGGAACGAACTCCCCGAAGGGCAGGAGACGAACCTTGTCGTAGAAGTCCACCACCCTCCTCCGGTGGATCACGAAAACGGAGTTATAGGGCTTGGCTTTCCCTCCCTCGAAGCGAACGTCCACCAAACCCGTAACCACCACCGCCTTTTCGGAGTAATCCAGAAGCTTCCCGCCTTCAGAGTAGAGGTAGTTGGCTGTAAAGGGGAAGGCAGATTCGGGGAGAAATACAACCTCGGGTTTCTCCTTCAGGACCTGATCCATAACCTCCCAGTAGCGGGGAAGGTAGGCGTAGAACTCCTCCTCCTTTAACTTTACCTCCTCCGGAACCGCGGGCTGAACCACTGCTATCTTCAGAGGAGGGACCGCCCTGCGGGCGGTGTCCGTAAAGGGAAGAGGAAGCATCAGGATGAGGAGAGCGGTTCCCATCTTTCTCCGATCCCCCATCAGACGGGGTAGCAGGGCGAGAAACCAGAGGGTAAGCGATCCCAGATAAACTCCTCCGGCGCTCAGGTAGTACTTCAGAAGGGGAAAATCCACGAGGTTTTCACCCACAAGAAGCCAGGGGAACCCTCCGTAGGGAAAGAGGGACCTCAGAATTTCCGATCCCACCCACAGGAAGGGTAGCAGGAGGAGGTTGTGGCGCAGGAAACGCCACAGAAGGTAGGTGAGACCAAACTGATACAGGGCGAGGACAAGAGAGAGGAGGGCTATCAAACTGTAAGCTACCGGGGGGAACACCCCCCCGTAATCCACCATGGCTATGCGTATCCAGAAAAGGGAGGAAAAGAAGGAGAGGAAGCCGATGAGCAACCACCCTCTTAAACTGCGGAGGGAGGAAAGAAGAAAGAGGGCAGGGAGGATAAGAAACCACAGGTTCAGCTTGGAAAAGGCAAGGTAGAACATGAGAGGAACGGACAGATAGAGGGCTACTGCTTCATATCTTTTAGCAAGCATAGGACGAAGAAGATCCCCCCTATAAGGGCGCTGAGGTACTGGCTGATGAGCCTCCAGAGGATAACAAAAACACCCAGCTCGAAGGGTTCGAGGAAGGAGGCAAAGACCGCGAGACCTCCCAGCTCACCCACACCGCTACCGCCGGGGGTCGGACTCATGAATATGGCGTAGAGCAGGCTTATCTGGGCTAAGAACAGCTCCCCGAAGCTCTCCTCCTTTCCGAAAGCCTTTGCAAGGGCCGGAGCTATGAGCAGAAAGCACACGTAGAGGATCACACTTGAGATAACAGAGGCGGCAAAGTAACCCTTCCTCTTGTAGCCGAAGATCTTGAGGTAGTAGAGGTACTTCCTCAGACTGTTCCTCGCCTTCCGGACGGAGGGTTTGTCCCTGTTGCGCCGGAGAACGTAGTGAACCACCACGTACAGGAGGGCTGAGATTACCAGAACGGCTGAGAAGATCTCCAGAACGGGAAGGATCTCGGCGGGGTTCCTGTAAAGGTGCCATATCAGAAGGGGCAGACCCAGCAGGAAGAAGGACATCCCCGAGATGGTCTTCATCGTTACTATGCTCATGACCTTGTGGACGCTCGCTCCCTTTCTCAGAAGCATGTAGATAGCCGCCAGCTCCCCACCCACGTGAGCCGGCGTTACCGTGGCGCCGAAGGTGTTCACAAAGGACATCATGTAACCGTAGAGGATCGAGTATCTGAGGTTAACAGCCCGGGAGAGGATAAACAGCCTGAGGTTATCGAAGGTGTGGTACAGGAAGAGGAAGAGAAGGGAGAGGAAGAGGTAACGCCTCTTGAGACTCAGGAGCACCTGGAACGTCTCCTTTGTGAAGGTTTTGAAGAATATGTAGGCGAAGCTCAGCAGGAGGATCAGAACGAGCATAAACGTTCCGTAAACGAAGGTCTTTCTCATCAGAGATCCTTGACCGCATCCCTTATTCTTGCGAGGGCTTCCTCTATGTGCTCCTCCTCGTGGGCTGTTCCGATGAACCAGGCTTCGAACTGGGAGGGGGGTATGAGGACACCGTGGCGGAGGAGGCTCCTGAAGAAGCGGGAAAACAGCTCCGTGTCGGAGCTTCTGGCGCTCTCGAAGTCGACGACCTCCTT
>DRNB01000133.1 GCA_011375045.1 Aquifex aeolicus | reverse complement strand
ATCTCACCCAGCTCACGCTGGGTATAGACAGGGACTCGGAGCTGGTAGCCCACCTTTACGACGAACGAAACGAAGCCGTGAAGCGTCTGATAGCCCGGCTCATAGAAACCGCAAAGGAGAAGGGGAAGAAGGTGGGGATATGCGGGCAGGCACCCTCGGATTTCCCCGACTTTGCCCAGTTTCTGGTGGAACTTGGTATAGACAGCATATCCCTGAATCCCGATTCGGTTCTTAAAACTCTCTTAGCAGTTACCGAAATGGAAAAAAAGATGGGAGCAACTACATGAAGCTTTCTGTCCAGATACCGAGCTTGGGGAGGTTGTTTAAAAAGACCAGAACGAGCCCAGCCATTTACGTTACCGACAAGCTCGTCCGTCTGCTCGAGCTCGACCAGGAGCGAAAACCCACCTTCGAACCTGTAGAGGTGCTCTGGGAGCACGAGGAGGAGGAGGGAAAGAAGAAGATCCTGAGCACCCTCGTGGACACTAACAAGCTCAGGGGAAAGGAGGTTTCCACCTGCATAACGGTCGACGACGGCATCCTGAAGTTCCAGAAGTTCCCCATAGCCATGTCCAAGAAGGACCTCATGGAGGCTATAGACTGGTATATAAAATCGGAGACCCAGCAGATAAAGGAGGAAACGGTTTACGATCACTACTTCCTCGAAAAGGAACCCGACGACAAGTACATAAAGGTTGTGATAACCATAGCCCGGAAAAGCTCCGTGGAAAAGCTGGCTGAACTGCTCAGGAGCGTCGGACTTCAGCCCAAGATAATAGATTACGAGATAGTCGTTATAATAAACTACGGACTTCACGCCAAGCTACCTCCCCCCTTCGCCATACTTTACGTGGATTACTACGAGGGTATACTCACCTACTACGGAAAGAACGCCATCTCCTACAACAAGATAGACTTCAACTACAAGTACTACAAGGACGTCAACGACCCCACCCTCCTCGACACCTTTCTCATCGAGGTCAGGAACCTCCTCGTTATAAACGAGATATCGAACATATATCTCGCCGGTCCCGTTATCTCGGACGAGCTCACCCTCGAGAACATAATGATGAACCTGCCGGTTCTGGGAATCCTCGATCTGGAGGAGGTCCCGCCGGGCTTTTTCCTTCCCTACACGCTGGCGCTGAGAGGGATGGAGGATTGAGGGATGATAAGGATAAACCTCTTTAAAAAGGAGAGGAAGAGGCTTTCCCTCCCCGACCTTTCGAAGCTGAAGGAAGTCCATCCGAAGGAGTTTCTGAAGGAGCGCGCCCTGATCATCGTTCCGGCCATCGGCGCCCTTGTCATAGGGGCTGAGCTGTTCTACGCATACAGGCTCAAGGGTGAGATAGAGGAGCTTCAGAAAGAGGTCAGCAGGCTCACGGTGGAGAGGAACAACCTTAAGAAGAAGGCGGACGTGGTCCAGGCAAAGAAGAAGGCTCTCCAGCAGGAGATAAACAGGGTGAAGGGGAGGATCCGCTACCTCGAAATGAGCAAGGAGGTGATCCTTGTCCTCAAGGGTTACTACAAACCCTTTAACAGGGCTCTGGGCTTCCTTTACACCGAGGCACCCTCGACCGTGTGGTATGACAAACTCTCCCAGAGTATGAGTTTTCAGAAGATCGACGTGGAGCTTTCCTTCGGATCCTACGACATAAACTCCATAAAGCACTTCTTCGAGATAGTGAAACGGGAGTTCCCCAGACTCCTTCCGGGCGAGATCAAGAAGCAGGAGAACAAGAGCGGGATCATATACTACGCTTCCACCATAAAGATAAGTAAGGACTTCGAAGGTGGGAGGGAGTGATGCAGCTGGACAGGATCAAGGCTCAGTGGGCGGCAACGCCTCTATGGCAGAGGTTGATCCTTGTAATTCTTCTACCTCTGGTTGTTGCCGGTGCAATCTGGTTCTACGTTATTAAACCGGATATGGAGAAGAGGGACAGGCTCTTGGGGGAGAGAGCCCAGCTCCAGAGGGAGATAGAGAAGTACAGACAGCTGATAAAACCTCAGGTGCTCGAAAGACTTCAGAAGCAGCTGGAGAACCTGAAGGCTAAGGAGGAGGAGAAGAAAAAGGAGCTCGAAAGGGTCGTTGGCAGGATACCCACTGTGGAGGAGGTGGAAAAGATCTTCGGGGAGATAAACACCATAGCCGGCTACCGAAATCTGGTGATAACCAAGATAGCCCTTTCCCAGCCCAAAACCCTGAACCTCCAGCTCGTCGAAAAGGAAGGGAGGAAGCTGGTAAGATCCGTAACGGTGGAGCAGAGGAAGGTCAGGGGGAGAAGACCAAGAAAAGCCCCTCCCCAGAAGAAAAAACAGCCCCAGCAACAGCAGCCGAGGGGTGTACCCGTTACCACCATGAGGGTTACGATGAGCCTCGAAGGGAAGAGCTCCTCCATACGGGACTTCCTGAAGGACATCCAGAGAAGGGGGCTGGTGTCCTACCCCGTCTCCCTGAAGATGAAACCTTCCCGGGAAGGGGGAACGGTCAGCGCGGACGTGGTTATAGACGTTATACTCCAGAAGTGAGGTGGTGCCATGAGAAGGGTGCTGAGCTTT